>VXXH01000037.1 GCA_009835515.1 Candidatus Poribacteria bacterium | reverse complement strand
AGGTATTTCACATTCTTGAAAAAACGTATCCGTTAAATGTTAGTTTATCAAAAATCAAGTTTTATGTAAACCTTGAAAATTTTTTTGGGTCAGAAAGATTGGTTTTGGGTGTAGGCATCTCAACGGAATTAGGTAGTGGTTCAAGACTTGAACACGCTGACGCTTTTAACGTTGTTCTAAGCTTGCTTGCTCGCCAGCGTGGTAAGAACTCCGAACCAGGGGTCCTGATTCTACATGCCGAAATCCCATTTCTACCCCTACCTCTCTGAGTTCATCAAACTCCTCGGGGGTATAGTAGCGTTGAATCGGTAGGTGGCGTGGAGAGGGTGAGAGATATTGTCCTATGGTGAAAATATCGCATCCGGTGTTGCGGATGTCCTGCATTGTTTCCAAAAGTTCCGTCACAGTTTCACCTAAACCGACCATGACCCCGGATTTCGTGAGCATCTGTGCGTCAAGCTGCTTGCTGACTTCAAGGAGCGTCAGGGTCTGCTGGTAATTCGCATAAGGGCGGACGCGGCGGTAGAGACGCTGGACTGTCTCTGTATTGTGATTAAGTACCTCAGGACGTGCTTGCACGATGACTTTAAGCGCGTCCCAATTCCCTTCAAGGTCGGGGATAAGCACTTCCACTGTGCACCCGGGACGATGTTTCCGTGCTTCGGCGATACATTCAGCAAAGACGCTCGCACCACCATCGGTGAGATCGTCACGATTGACTGAGGTAATAACGATGTGTTTTAGTTTTAGGTAACCGACCGCTTCTCCGAGCCGTCGCGGTTCATCGGTATCAACAACGCCGCCGGGTGCCCCTTTTTTCACAGCACAAAACATGCATCGGCGCGTACAGACATCACCCAATATCATGAAGGTGGCGGTCCGGCTGTTCCAGCATTCGCCGATATTCGGACATCGTGCCTCTTCACAAACGGTGTGCAGCTGCAAATCCCGCATGAGTTTTTTGAGTTCAGCGTAGTTACCACCGCCTGGAATTCGCGCCTTAATCCACGAGGGGTGCCGACGTTGATCTGTTTTTGCGTTGACTATCGGAAGCGTCTTTAGCATGTTTAATTCCATCCGCTTCGTTATACATAAGTGGCGGGAGAGGGTGGGAATCGAACCCACCTATCCACTTGCATGGACAAGCCGGTTTTGAAGACCGGTAGAGCCACCAGACCCTATCCTCCCCCATAATTTTTTAAGCTGTCAAATCTGGTCATCGTTCCACTACGTTCCACGATGGCTTTCGTTAATTTCAACGGTGTTTGGAACTTGAACAGTTATCAAGAATCTGCGTAATCCACTGCCGAAAGTAAAGTGCCGTGTTTATGTTTTCAAATGCCGCGGGTGTAATCTTCGGATATTGCCGTCTCGAACTGTGAGGTTCTGGCTGTCACAGTACTCTAAAAAGGGCACAGCATATTTTCGTGAGGTTTCTGCCGTTTCACGGAATTCAGCAACGGTTATTGTCTCATTTTCGCGAAGGTGCGCGGTTAACAATTCGCTCACTTTTTCAAAAACGGTTTTGTGGATGAAAAAATTATCCGCGATTTTGATGAATTGCCCCAAGTTCAGAAGGGCAAAAAATGTGGATTCAAGTACCTTCGGCGTGTATTCTGGCAATAGCGTATTGAGTTCACTGAGTGCGGGTGTATTCATACCCGCCTTCAAGAATAATTTCTCCAGCGTCTCCTTTGCTGTCGCCGCCTCTTGGGAAAACTGAATTTCATGGGATGCCAGACGGATCAGATTTCCCTCTGTAACAAGCTGACGCTCAGCAATGAGTCGGTTTTCAAGTTTCTCAAAACCGAGTTCATCCATGCTGAGTTCTCGGCGGAGTTGCGACGCATTTTGCCCCACCAGCAGCGGCTGCGCCTCATGAAATTCTGCCAATGCGTCTACTATTTTTTCTTTTGCTGCCGATGTCCGTGCTGCGTCGGAGACGAGGGGTGTCCTCCCTGATTTATCCCAACGGACAATTTTCTCTTCAGTTTCGAGCCTATTTAAGAGGGTTTTCACATCCGTTTGAGAATGCGGGAGATAGTAATAAAGAAACGATTCTCGGACGCAAAGGGTTTCGCTATTTACCAATACGGTGTTAACTATCTCGGAGTCATCGGCTTCCTCCCACTGTGCTAAAGTGGCGATGGTTTCTGGCGTGAACCGCTTGTGTTTTGGCGCAAACGGATTAATTACCTCGCCGCCACCGACTGTATGCTGTGCTGAGAAATCACGTAGAATGATTCGGTCGCCTCTAAACGTTAGAATCGGTTGCTCTAAACGGAGTTGGACTTGCACATTGTCCCCGGGCAGAATTGCTTCATCAACCAATAGAATTAATCTGCAAAATATTTCGCGGGTACCGAGATACGCACGAAAACGGCTCCAGTGTTCAATGAGCCTTGGAAATGAGGACAGCACCTGCAAAGACACATCTATATTGTCCGTCACCTGAGAAAATTCTATCGGGCAGAGGACATCGCCGCGTTGAATGTTCTGGGCAGAGGTACCAGAGAGATTCAGTGCCGTTCTTTGTCCGGCTTGCGCGACAGGAGCAGGTTCATTGTGGACCTGTATCCCTCGCACCCGAACAGTGTCCCCTTGCGGAAGAATCACCATCCGCTGGTCTCGACTGATTGTCCCACCGATGAGGGTTCCGGTCACAACAACGCCGAATCCTTGCACAGTAAAAACCCGATCCACGTATAGCCTCGGTATACCGTCATTTTCCTCTGATTTTGTCGCGAGTGCTACCTGTTCGACAATCGTCTGTTTTAGTGTTTCAATACCGGCACCTGTTATCGCAGAAACACTCACAGTCGGAATCCCTTCGAGACTTGTGCCGACGAGCATCTCTTGTGTCATCTCTGTCGCTTCCGCCAATTCATCAGGCGTTGCCAAGTCAGATTTTGTCATGACGAGGATGCCGTTTGAAATGCCAAGCAAGTCTAAGATTGCCAAGTGCTCAAGCGTCTGTTCTTGCACGCCCTCTTTTGCATCAACGACAAAGAGGACGACATCCATGCCGTAGGCACCGGAAAGCATACTTCGGATAAATTTCTCGTGTCCCGGGACATCAACGATACCAGCGCGCGAGTTATCAGGCAGATCAAAGTAAGCAAAACCTAACTCAATAGACAAACCGCGATCGCGTTCCTCCTTAAGCCGGTCTGTCTCCATACCGGTGAGTGTACCGACGAGTGCCGTTTTCCCATGGTCCACATGTCCTGCTGTTCCGATGATAAGGTGTCGCCTATCTTGATGCATGCGTTAATTCCGGGAGTTTACTTAGGTTGAGCCACTAAGGCTTCGCATGGATGAGTTTGCCGATACGATTGAATCTGACGTTACCTACCAATTTCCACACTTCCCATACCTTCGCTGGACGCGCGTCAAAAGACCAATACACCATAAACGCTTGCCCTTTGATGTCGCTAATGTCTACGGGACCCCATGAACGGCTATCACTACTTTGGTCTCGGTTGTCGCCCATCGCGAAAACTTTGTCTTTCGGGACAATAAACGGTTTGCCTTCAGGGAACTTTCGCCTGAATTGGCTTGTCGTTAAGGTATAATCGAAAAAGACTTCAGTATCCGGCAGATACTCCGGTTGACGGAACGGCGGAAAATCGCCTCTTCTGAAGTGGCTGAAGCTCATGTGTTTTGCATAGTGGGTGTCGTCAACGGCTGCGCCGTTCACATAAAGTGTATTCCCACGTGTTTCAATAGTGTCCCCTTCAACGGCTACGATGCGTTTGATGAAATTTCGCTCCCGGTCGTGTGGCGGAATAAAGACAAAAACGTCGCCACGGGCGGGTTTATGGAAATCTAAAACCTTTATCTCTGTGCCGGGGATTTTAACGCCATAGATAAACTTACATACCAGAATACGGTCACCAATAAGGAGCGTGTCTTCCATTGAACCCGATGGGATTTTGAACGCCTCAACAACGAAAGGGCGTATGAACCCAAAAACGAGAATCAATGCGACAACAATTACTTGGGAATATTCCCATACGATGGTTTTCCGAAATTTTTGCCATTTGGATAATTGGGTGTCGTTGTCATTCATGATATTATATTGCCT
>VXXH01000388.1 GCA_009835515.1 Candidatus Poribacteria bacterium | reverse complement strand
TCACACCACAACAGGTAGAAGTTCTACCACCACCAAAATCCCCACCACCACCATTTTTTTCGTTCTGGCGGAAGCCTTCGCCACTGCCATATCCGCCAAGAAAACAGACTTCCGCAGAGAATACCTAAAATCACGAGTTGCCACCATTCAGTATTCATCTTGTTATCCTTTATGGCAGCATAAAAGCTTACCATGTCCAAAAATGGAATTAAAATACTGAAAGGCGTACCCTAATCCACCAACTTTATTTCGCCCCAGCGTGAAGCCAATTTGCCGCGTGCTTCTACAGCGTAAGGCAGGCTCTCCGATTTCACGAGCACATCATCAACGGCGACTTCAACCTCTTGGTCGGCGGTGAGGTAGATGCTCCACCACGGAAATTCGCCTAAGTCGGCATTAGAGGAGATGTCGTCCTTTTTCCATTCCGTCTTTTCACCTGGATCAACCGTGACAGCCATTTCGTGCTTCGCGTCGTTCCATTCCAAGCGGAGCGTTCGGAGCATATTCGTGTTTTCAGGGATGTCTTCATAGGAGAACGCCTCCCAACCGCCGAGCTGCCCGACAGAGCCAGAACCAAATACACCCTTCGGTCCCCAATTGTGTTGGTGGCTCGGCGACATACCAAAAACCCAGTTCGGATTTTTCCAGTTCGGTTCTTCGTTCGTACATAGCACGCCGAACCAACCACCGGCTTCAGAGAGTTCAGCAACCTTCACCGTGAACTGGATGCCGAGGATATCGCGCGGCTCCCATCCGAAAACGAGTTTGAAACCCGGATCGCGACCCCCAGGACTTTTAACTTTCATCTGAAACACGCCATCTTTGATACCCATCTCTAAGCGGTTTTCAGGGACAAACTGGACCCATTTCGTGCCGAGGTCTGGTACCTGTCCGGGAGTCTCGTCAATAGCGTCTAAATCTCCCTCAAAATCGTCATAAGGTTTCCATTCGGGTGCGGCGAACGCACTGGATAAGGTAAATGCCGCCAAAATGCAAATAAGTGATATAGTTTTCATGGGAACGCTCCTTGATTTGCGTTTAGATAGAAGGCGATAAGCGGGAGAGTGAACAGAGGCATGGAAGTTTGGAAGAATGGAAGACTGGTCAGTTTTCCATTCTTCCCTTTTTTATCCGATTGGGAGATTGGAGGGAGTTATCTTCCATCCTTCCATTCTACACTTTAAGCGTGCCGCGGTCCCATTGCATAAGCAGGGTTATCACCGAGGTTTTCGATAAGCCATCCGCGTAGCGGCACGTCATCTTCAGAAGGAACGTAGCGTCCGTTGTTTCGGGTAGCGGCACCGAGCAGCTGCCGACGAATCGCGTCACAGCGTTCATAGAGCGGTTCAACCGTCATCTCGTCTTTCGGGCGGATCCAGCGATATCCGTAGCCGTAGAAAAGTGCCTTCCGTGTCATTTCGGAGTGGTTTGGGCTGCGCGAGTGCCAGAGTCGCCGGTCAAATAGGACAGCGGTTCCCGGCTCAACACAGACCGGCATCGCATCGTCAGGCACATCATCTGCGGTTGCTTCGCGCGGATCACGGCTGATCTCATATTCTGGAACCGACATATCTGACTTCAGGTGGCTACCCGGGCGGATATAGAAGTTACCGCGTCCGGGTTCAGAGACATCTGTGAGGAAGTATGCCACTTTCAGGGACAGACGTGGACGCGGATGCGTCTCCATTTCAATGTTGACACGTCCGCTGTCTTGGTGCCATTCCAACCAGCCTTCGCCTGCTTCGGCATCTGTCGGTGCTGGCGGTTTGACGTGCATGTGCGCGTGGTATAGATAGATATTCCATCCCAAGATGCCCCAGACTTTGGGTAACGTCGTCGGCATATCTACAAGATTTAAAAGCGCATCATCGGCACCTAAGAAATCCGACCAGCCCCACTGTGAGCCAGGTTTTGCTCTGCCTGTAGCGAGTGCTTTGTTGTACAAGGTATCTACAGCATATGTGAGGTGTTCCCGCATCTCTGATGAGAGTGCATTTGGGACATATAGATAGCCATTTTCTTCAAAGTGGATGCGTTCTTCTTCTGTTATTAAATGAGGGAGATACTTCTCAGGCGAAGCCTCCATACCCATATTAAAAAGTTCGTTCATGGCAATTTCTCCTTGTAGCACAAACTTTTAGTTTGTGGCATATCGCCCGTAAGTTGACATTTTGCCCGAAAGTGCGCCTTTATCAAACTCACGTTCCCACAAGGGTTAACGGACAAACTCATCAAGAAACTCACGTGAACGGCGCAAGCCGTCGGATTCTGCTTCCCACGTACGCCAGTAACGGTAATCTTCGAGTTCAACGCTGACAATACCGTCAAATCCTTCATCCTCTAAACGTTGAACGACTCGCAGCCAATCCACAATGCCGTCACCCGGAATGGTATAACGCCACCAATCTTCACCGAAGCCGCGAGGACTTTGGAAACTCGGTCCCAAATTACCGTGCAGATAGAGTGCTTCTTCATCAAAAGCAGTATCTTTTCCATGAACGTGTTTGACATAAGATGCGAATTCGTTCAGGACGCGTAGGTAGTCGATACCGATTCTGACAAGGTGTGATGGATCGTAGTTGAGTCCCAAACCCGGAGAGTCGCATTCCGCGAACATTGCACGCCACATCTCTGGGGTGCAGCCAAGGGCGGGATAGTCAGGAGCAGAACCAGGCCATCCTTCAACGGCGATCGTTACACCTTTAGAGGCAGCAAATTCAGCGACAGGCGGAACGGTCTCCTTCCAAATATCAAAGTTTTTTGCCCTGCCGAGGCTGGCATCTTCCGGCACAAAGACGCAGAACATGATATGAACGTCGTTATCAGCAGCAGCTTCGATAGCGGCTTGTGCTGCAGAAGCACCGGCTTTCTGTTTAGACTTTTTCGTGCTAAGCAGGTCTCTGGTACCTGGGAGATCCGCGCTGCCGATAGCAAGACCGGCATCTCTCGCGGTTTGGACGATTTCGGGGGTGACTTCTCCAATATCAACGGCATCAAACCCGTTATCTACACACCACTTGCAGAAATCTGCGAAGGGTAATTGACGGGCTGTGCCCGGAATACGTAATCCTATTTTCATGTTTTTAATTATTGAGTTTCTGCGCCGATTTTTCCGTAAATCGGGTTCCTAATGAAAATGAGAGCGAGATTTTGAAAAAGGCTAATAGCGCATAGTTACAAATCTACAATGCCCTTCAACACCTCGCCAGCGGTGAAAATTATTATGAATGTGAATAGAATATCTGTTCAAGTTGTGCTTGAGCAATAGACGTTTGCTAAAACCCCATCAGTCCGCAGCAGCGGCGACATACGGGCATGGGACCATCGTTACTCACGGACTGTCGGAACTTCATTGCCTTCTGATTATTCCACATATCAACGACTTTATCCGTTTTGATATTGCCGATGATATAGTCGTGGTAATCACGGCAGAGACTTACATCGCCATTACTATCGATCTCCATTGTCATGTAGATGCTAACACACTGGTTGTATCCAAAGGTTTGCTCATGATCGGTGTAATAGCGTTGGATTTCACCTTTTGTATTGAGTCTCGGCATCATGATCGGCGGGCAACGTCGCTGTTCGTTGGAGAGATTCTCCATCTCTTCAAAGCGATCCAAGATTACGCCATGGTCAAAGTCCTTCCACGTTCCGATCCAACCGTAATGCGTCTGCGGTTTGAAACCGAAACGTTTCTCAAAATCTTCTGTATGTTCCTGCGCGGATTGCGAATCTATCCACCATGTCAGATAGAAGATTTGCGCATCGGCGTATTGACTGGTGAACTTATAAAGATCTACGACCTCATCTATGTTATACATTGTGACGCAGCTCAGCGGAATTATATACGGGAATGAGATATTCCGTTTTTCTTTTTCTGCGCTCAGTGTTTCAAGTGCGGCTTTGACATCTTTGAAGTTATCGTAGTTTTCAGATACCCCCGGACGTTGCGTGTTGTGAATCTCCTCATTCGGTCCATCGACACTCAAGTAGATAATTTTACAAGTTTCTAAAATATCGTCGGCACGTCTTGCGATATTCGTCGCGTTGCTAACGAGTGATATAGGCATACCTTTCTCTTTGATGTAG
>VXXH01000628.1 GCA_009835515.1 Candidatus Poribacteria bacterium | reverse complement strand
GTTAATAGCCATATCCGGTATGAGGGTAACAGTGATACTGCCCGCCGATGTGCGTAAATTACATTCACTCTTAGGTTGGTCTGTTAGAGAAGCTCGGATAGAACCGCTTGAGGTTCTCGCGTTTACAGTTCCGGCGAGGCTTTCCAACTTGATGCTGCCCGATGAAGTTTGTGCTTGAACATCCCCGGCAACATCACCAATTTCAATACTGCCAGACGACGTTTTCACATCAACAGCACTGGCACAAGAGGCCAGCTTGACACTTCCTGCTGAGGAGCGTCCCCACACAGGACCTTTGATCCTACCAAGCCGCAAACTCCCAGCCGAGGTCTTTGCACGGACATCACCACCAAGGTCTGCTACCGAAATACTACCGCTTGAGGTATCCAAGTCGACGTTGTACTGCTGAGGCACTGTCACCTGAAAAAGAATTGTCAACTGACGCAGTTCTTTCCGCCAATGTTTACGTCCTTTTTTAAATTTCCCGTCAATACGAACATCGGGACCCGTGTGTTCAAAAGTTACTTCAAAATCCTCAACAGCCTCTTTTACCCGCGGATCCAACTTGAATTTTGATCCGTTTTGAACCTTGCCGTTTATTATGACTACATTGCCTCTATTACTGTTACTCTGGATGACGACATTATTATTACCGACAATATTAACCACACCTGAACCAGCGGGACTGAAGATGATAGCAGCTTCAACCTTCTCCTGTTCAGCGGTTTGAATGTCAATTGCACCGAATTCCGATGCTACTGTTAGATTTCCGCCAGCCTTGACATTATATGTTTTCTCAATTTTTTTCAGGATGTTGCCATCCGGGGTTAATGTGATGTCGGACGCAACTTGCGCGTTGGCATTAAGAACCCAAGCACTGCTACAAAAAAGTATCAGCACCGCGAGGGACTTTAATTTTATGAACCTCGCCATTGAATTCCTCCTATAACTTCTGGGGTTTTGTTGTGGCGTTAAAGGGAAGGCGCGACCTGCCCGGAACGTTATAGACGCTATTCCAGACAGGCACACCTTAATTTATGTCCCATTATTTTGCTGTTGTGTTCGGATTTCTTGGAGTATCTCGACAACAGTCTCCATTTGTCCTTCAAGTTTGCCAATACGCTGTTCGACAGATGGCGCGTCCGCATCTTCGTCTGAGGTAACCTCAACGGTCTCAGCGGCATCAACATTATCTTCTTCTGTTTGCCCACTCCACATATCTTTGAGAAAGGAGGGCATGGATTGCCGGACAACCTCGCTGACATCTTTTAGTTCGTCACCAATGGTTTTTTTCATGTGATCGAAGTCAAAATCGTCAACGCATCCTTCTTTAACGTACGCTGCGACTTGGTGGCATGCGAAACAGATATCGCCAAAAGAGGCATCCGTTTCAAGAGGTTCAAAAAGCCCGGCGGGTACGGCACCGAGATCCGTTAGAAGTGTAAGCGCGTTGTTGAATTGCCGAGCGCACCGCTCCTCACCTTCTGAAAAATGTTCTGTAATCGCAGAAGTTTCTACGATACGTGCTGTGGTCTCCAATAACCGTAGAATTTTGCGAATTTCCTTTTGGGATTCATGTTCGTTGGACATGATTGTCTCCTTTTTAGGTCGATTTGCTTATATAGAGTCCCTCAAGGCTGAAAAGGATAGTAAAAAATTCAAGCTGCACTATTTTCGTTTCAAATAGGCAGAGAATAAAAGTGAACAGAAACGCCCAGATTTGCCTATCGGGTTCGTCTATATAGAGTCATCTCCGACTAAAAGGATAGTAAAAAAAATAATTAGGCTTGCTAACCGCTGGGACCGAGACATCAAGCCGTTTCCGACTTCAGTTCGGCGACGTTCCGGCGGATCTTGATAACTGCCTTAATAATGTCCTCCATAGCCTCTTCGCTCGCCATAAGGACGTTTTGGCTTAGAGAAAGACCCGTTTTACATATTTTTTCAGTCTCAGGACACTGCACATCATCAAAACTGAGATTCTGACCGAAAAGATTAGAGGCGAGGAAGTTGGCGCGATACATAGGAGTGGAATACCAATATCCCATAGGTATGCCCTCTGCGCGCATGGCACGGAGGAAAATCTCGCGTGAGATGCCTTCAAACTCTTCGGAATCAAAGATCGCCTTGTAGCCGTGGCAGCCACCACGCGTCGCGCGCGGATCCAATGGCGTGACTTTAATACCCGGCACCTCGCCAAGCCAACCGTCTAACCAGCGCATGTTCTTATGTCGGTGATTGGTTTCAGACTCAAGTCGGGTTAAACGAGAGAGGAGGAGACCGGCTTGCCATTCCGTCATACGGAAGTTGCCGCCGAAGGGTTCTGCGTCTCCGAATTCAGCATCAGGCAGCGTGCGACCACAGTTATGTAATGCGTAAGCGCGTTCATAGAGTTCGCGATCATTTATGAGGACAATGCCACCCTCACCCGCACAAAGGTTTTTCGAGGACTGGAAACTGAAGCACCCGAAATGCCCCCAACTGCCAACACCGCGTCCGCGCCACTCCGCCCCGTGTGCCTGTGCGCAATCCTCGACAATCTTGAGATTATGGCGATTTGCGAGGTCAACAAGTGCGTCTAAATCTGCAGGATAGCCTGCGATATGGACCGGCAAAATGACTTTCGTCTTTTCAGTGATCGCGGCTTCTACCTTGGAAACATCCAACAGAAAACTATCCGGTGCAGTATCGACAAAGACTGGCACGGCATGCGTCATCAGAATCGCAACGACTGTTGCTTGAAAGGTATAGGATGTCGTGATAACTTCGTCGCCGGGGCAGACCCCAGCTGCTTTCAAGGCGATATAGAGTGCCGAGGTGCCGCTATTGACGCAAACGCCGTAGTTCGCACCTTGGAATTCAGCGAACTGTTGTGCAAATTCTGGAACCCTCGGGCCACCAACACCCCATTGCTTACTGTTATAGATGGTTTCAAATGCTTCAAGATCCGCCGCGTCGAGTGTGGGCCACGCCGGAAAACCGTCAGTTCGGACAGGTTCGCCACCGTTTATTGCCAAAGTTGCCATCTTCTCATCCCCCTTCGACTTCTAAGGTAATTTCTCTACATAATCCTGTAAATCTGTGAACTTCGTCCTATTAATTACATCTTGTACCTGACGCGCTAAAGCCCCTGATTCTACTTTAGCGATTAATGTGTTCAGGACATCTCGCGCTTTTCTTTCTAATTCAGCGTCAATTGCGCCATTTTGAATGGCTTCCGCAAATTCGTCCTCATCCTGGATTTCATAAGTCCCATCTGGGTTTACCCAAAGATCCAAGAACAGATCGGTTATTTCAAAACACTCAAGTTTTCCTGCCGCATTTACGCGCCGTTTGACGGGTTTCAGAACATCACAATAATAGCCTGTCCACTCGTTATCCAGATTATAGACTTTACCGACATCATACCAAAGCCCTGTAAACACAAACCAGACTGCAGCAAAGTCATCCCCTAAAACTGTCTCGCCATTTTGAATTATCGGTGAGGAGGGTTTAACCCGCTGAGACGTGACGACCACATCGTCGTCCAGATAAAGCAACTCCTGTTGGAAATGATTCACCCGGTCCGGCGGTCTTTTATAGGTAAGTGTTACTGTTTCCATTTTTTTAATTTTCCTTGCGGTTCGGTCAGGTGGGTTGGGACTTGAAAGTTTTTCTCCGTATACCCGCTTTCCATTTCATTCCAAGCTGCGCGCTCTTTAATTTAGGCTTGATGTGCCACAATTGCTTCACGGAAGGCTTTAATATGCTTCGGTGTTGTCCCGCAACAGCCGCCTATCAAGTACGCTCCAGCTTCAATGAGTGCGGGAACGTGGCTTGCCATCTCCGCGGGTGTTTGCGTATAGACAGTGTTATGATTTTCGTCAAGCTTCGGCATACCGGCATTTGTATATGCCATCATCCATTTCCCGTTGACTCCCGCTTCAGCGAGTGCCGTATTGATTTGCTGGATACCCGCAATCGCATAAGGCATCCCTGTATGCTCATCACGTCTGGATTCAGCACCGCAGTTCACACCGATGATACTCACAGCATCCAACAGTGAACCATCTCCCGAAAATTCATTGTTTATGAGAATTTCAAGCAGATCCGCAGGGGAATTCCCC
>VXXH01000871.1 GCA_009835515.1 Candidatus Poribacteria bacterium | reverse complement strand
ATATTACACAGTTCCAGCGATAATTCGACTCATATCATCGCTGATGCTATGCACCCTGCCTTCTGGGTTGTCTTCATCAACGGGTAATTCCGCTGTCATGTAGTCATCATATCCAATATCTTCAAATGCTTCCATAACGGCATTCCAATTGATTGTGCAGTCCTCAATTAGATAGGTGAACCGGCTCTCGTTTGCGTTGAACCCTTTGACATGCACTTTAGAAATACGACTTCCGAGAGAGCGAATCCAGTGTTGTGGGTATCCGTACAGTACGATGTTCCCAACATCGAAATAGGCAGTCACCGTTTCACTTTCAAACTCGTCAAGATAACGACAAAATTCTATCGGGCTGAGCAGAAATTTATTCCAAACGTTCTCAAGTGCGATTGTGATACCCTTCGCTTTTGCCTCTGGAATCAGTTTATGAATCTCCGCTTGTGAACGTTGGTATGCGTCCTCATAACTTGTCTTATCGTTGACAACGGCAGGAACGAGTAGCACAGCGTCTGCGCCGAGCGCCGTCGCTGTTGCTATTGAATCAAGCATCCCGGCTCGCGATTCGGCACGAACATCGGCATCTGCATCGGAGAGTGGACATGCCCAATGTTTGCTATTCATCACACTGAAGACTTCTAACGCATGTTGTGTGGCGATCTCTTGCGTCTGGTGTCGGTCGTCATCATTTCCAAGCGTGCCGATTTCAACGCCGTCAAACCCCGCTTCTTTCGCGAGTTTAAACCGTGCCTCGGTCGAACCGCCGGGTAACGATCCGATACATATACCTTTTTTCATTTTTTCTCCTTTTGAATCTTTGCGCGTAGTTTGCTGTATGCCCCCACATGCGGTGCTAACGAGATGGCTTGATTAATAGCGTCCAAAGCATGGGCATATTGGGCATTACGGTAGTAGGTGTACGCAAGTGTGTCATAGTGTTTTGCTGTAGGTGCCAAAGCGACTGCCTGCTGTGCCAAATGGATCGCTTGTTGCATCTCTTTACCGAGTCCTGCATAGAGACGTGCGAGGTTGTTGTGTGCCTCTGCGGCTGTGTTATCGACAGCAATCGCACGCTCAAATGCGGCAATTGCTGGATCAAATTGGTGTTGATTGATATAGATAACACCCAATTTGATCTGGATTTGTGCGTTATCCGGCGCAATTTCTGCGGTTTTTTGATACACCCGGACCGCCTTTTCAAGGGCGCGTTGTTCGATCAATACCTCGCCGAGGTGAAGGTACGCTGGCAGGTAGGACGGGTGCACCTGTGTGGCAACTTCATAAATCTGTGCTGCCTCTGTTAAGTTGTCATAAGCCTCATGGAGTTCGCCGAGTTTGATGTATAGCACCGGCAGGTTCGGATTTTTGTAGATGCCTTCTCGGAACCGATGCATCTGATCCTCATAAGTCTTTAAGCGTTCAAACTGTGCCATAGCAGCTGCGGCGTGTTTTTTGTCTCCAAGCTTTTGGTACGTGAGGGCGCGCCTATAATGTACCTGCGATAAATATCGGTTCCGCGTGAGCGCGGCATCGTAATATTCCATAGCCTGTTGGAGGCGATTTTGCATTTCTGCTACTCTACCCAATCCGTAGTAAGATTCAGTATGCTCCGGATTCAGGCGGATACCGTCTCGGTAAGCCTTTTCAGCAGCACTGAACCTACGTTGGAGAATGTATACATCGCCAAGATGGATATGTGCTTCCGCAGATTCATTTAGCCGGACGAGTGCTTGTTTGAGATGGTTTTCAGCAAGTGCTAACTTACCTTGTGCTTTATAGATGATACCTAAATGCAGGTGTGCGTTCCCGTGCACTTCTTGTGATGCTTCGAGTGCCAATGTTTTCTGATATGCTGCTGCAGCAGGGTCCAGATTATTGAGTTCCTGATGCGTAATACCGATATAGTATTGGGCGAGGCTGCTAATGTCCGCTGCGGTAGCAAATTCTTTTTCGATGGCTTGAAATTCGGCGAGTGCCAGATTATACTGCTCCGCATCAAGATAGCGGACACCGCGTTCAAACCGGCGATTAAGTGCTCGCTCAGTATTGCACCACCCGACTGGCGGGAACAAAACAAGCAGCGCAAAAGAGAGAATAATGCTTTTCAATATGGGGAGTAGATAGCATTGACGAGTAGACATGCATTGATGAGAATGTGAATAGGGACAGCATGAGAGCCGTCCCTATATTTCAAGGTGTGGCATTAATCACGACGTTTCTTCACTTGTCCCCACGTTGTGGCGAGTTTGTCCGCTGGTTCAACAGGCAGGAGCTTGCCGTCCATAATATCTTCAACCTCGTCGGCGTCAACTGCCCTATCATAGACATAGAGGTCGTCGATGTAGAACTTCGCGGAGTTATAACCCGTTTTACCGATATACATTTTTTCTGCACCTTGCGCGTGCTCTTTCGGGACACCCGGTTCTGCGACGTTTTTGCCATTGACATAGAACGTCAACTTGGCACCGTCTTTAACACCTGCGATATGATACCAGTCGCCGATTTCAAACGTATCGTTTTCGCCATCAGGGCCTGCGCAGAGTGTGCCTTGGTTCCCCGGGTTAAACCGATAGTGGATGTGCAGAGGCACACGGTTACATGTCCAGATCCCGGGTGAACGGTCTGAGCCGGGTGCTTTTTTGGCGATGATTTGGTCCCAGCCGCCGGAGTTCGCCTTAGTGAAATTGAGCCAGAAGAGATAGGAGTTGTCCTGATAGTCTTCTAATTCTTTGAAGGAATCGACCTGCACACTGTCCCCTCCCTCGTCAAATAACATCGCGCCTTTGCCGTGGACGACTTCATCGGTGACAATCTTCGCGCCATCAACTATTTCCCCATCATTTCCGCCACCGGTTTCATCTATGACCTTTCCGCCTTTCGATGAATCGAAACTGAAGTAAAGGATTAAACCGTCGTCTTTAACAGTAGCGGCATGTGTGGTGAGTGCACTGCCTACAATTAGTAAGGTAACAGCAAGTACGTACATAACTAAACGCATGAGTAAACCTCCTCATGTCTTAAACGATTAATGTGCTGTGCGAGGACCTCTTGGATAAAAAAGGCTCGCGTTTTAATTCACAAAGGTATTGTAAAAGCAACGGCTAAATATGTCAAGAAAAATCCGCGTCTGGAATTTTCCGATTCCGTTACAAAAGGATAGAGCGGACTGATTTAAGGGATACTTATTCACGCTTGGCGGGAGAAATAAAACTTTGACAGGTAGGCAAACACAGATAGGAAAATAAATGTGGGACGGTGTGAGACCGTCCCAACGTTTCAGGGTGTGAAATTAATCTTGACGTGTTTTCAGCTGTCCCCACGTTGTGGTGAGTTTGCCTTTCGGTTCAACAGGGGTGAGGTTACCCTCCATAATATTTGAGACCTCAGCAGCACTAACGGCTCTATCGTAGACATAGAGATCATCCATGTAGAACTTCGCGGAGTTATAACCCGTTCGACCGATATACAGTTTTTCTGTTCCTTGTGCATGACTTGCCGGAACAGTCTGTTCATCGACGACTTCGCCATCAATATAAAACTTGAAGCCGTTACCTTCTTTGACACCGGCGATGTGGTGCCAGTCCCCAATACCAAATTCATCACCTTCGCCATCAGGCCCGACACAAAGGCTTCCGGCGTTCCCCGGATTGAAACGGTAATGAATATGCAAAGTTACGCGGTTACATGTCCAGATCCCGGGTGAACGGTCAGACCCCGGTGCTTTTTTGGCGATGATTTGATCCCAACCGCCGGAGTTCGGTACGATGAAATTGAGCCAGAAAAGATAGGAGTTGTCTTGATACGTTTCTAACTCATTGAAGGACTCGACTGTCACACCATCACCGTTAGCATCGCATAACAGCGACCCTTTGCCGTGAACGACTTCATCGGTGGCGATTTCGGCACCCGTAATTAGACCGTCATTGCGGCCACCGGTCTCGTCTATAACGAATCCGTCTTCTTCTGCATCGAAACTGAAGTAAAGGATTAAACCGTCGTCTTGAACTACGGCATGCGTGGTGATCGCACTGCCTACGGTCAACAGCGCAACGGCGCATAGATACATGATTAAACGCATGAGCAAACCTCTTTATGTTTTGAACGAATTAAATTC
>VXXH01000874.1 GCA_009835515.1 Candidatus Poribacteria bacterium | reverse complement strand
GTCAAACAGCGACAAATCTTATCTCATTTATATGGCTGCTCGGTTACTGGAAATGAAGCGTATTCTGAAAGATACTGGCAGTATCTACCTACACTGCGATCCGACAATGAGCCATTATCTGAAGTTGGCGATGGATGCGGTGTTTGGAAAGGAAAATTTTTTAGCAGACATAACATGGAAACGTTATGCGGCACATAGTCTATCAAAATCTGCCGTTGACACTATATCAGATCATCTTCTTTACTATGCTAAAGACAACACGCGTGTTATGGCTAATAGAGTAACCTCACAGTTAGATACAGAAAAATTAAACAAGAAATTTCCGCATGTAGAAACCGAAACGGGGCGTCGTTTTCAGCATGTAGCATTAGAACAGAATTCAAATAGGTCCAGTGCCGGAGAAGTTCGTAAAATAGGAGACAAAACTGTAACCTCTGATATTGGGTGGAGATGGAATCAATCAACGTTTGATGAAAGAATCGCCAAAAATCCATACCTAATCTATTGGACGAGAACCGGAAAACCAAGATACAAGATTTACGCTGACGAATACTCAGGTGAACCTGTCGGGAACATTTGGACAGATATACCGTATCTTGCTTCTGGAGATGGTGAACGCACAGGCTACCCAACCCAAAAGCCCGTTGCTTTACTCAATAGGATCATCGAAGCCTCATCTAACGAAAGCGAGGTTGTTTTCGATCCGTTCTGTGGGTGCGCCACAACCCTTGTCGCAGCGGATAGACTTCAACGTGATTGGATAGGTATTGATATATCAGTGAAAGCCGCCGAGTTGGTTGTCGAGCGTATCAAAGGCGATCAGGGATTGCTTGAGGATATTATCGCTCGCGATGATGTACCCAGCCGCACGGATTTAGGCGAAATTCCGAGATACAACGCCCCTGAAAACAAGACACAGTTATATGGAGAGCAAGGTGGGCATTGCAACGGTTGTGGTGAGCATTTCCAAACCCAACACCTTGAGATAGACCACATTATCGCGAGATCCGTTGGGGGGACTGACCATATTGAGAATCTTCAACTGCTCTGTAGTCATTGTAACAGGGTTAAAGGTGAACGTGGGCAAGAATATCTGATCTCAAGACTGAACAAAGACTGACAGGATATAATATGCAGTATAATGCGGTTGGAAACTGTACCATAGGTGTCAATTTAGGGATTTTTTAGGACTTTTGGGACAACTATTATACACATGCCGCCCCTACGGGGCTTAGGTTTTTTGGCTATACGCTGCTATAAACATGCCGTCCCCTACGGGACTGAAGAGGGTTTTGAAATCTTTAAGGTTTTCGCGTAGGATCCGGTTCGGTTGGGAATGCAGATCGCATGAATCAACGGTATGAAGGTTCCGTATGGGCATTCCCCGGGGTGAGTACACCGCAAAACCGAATCTACCGGGCCTGGGTAAATCCGGTTCGGTTAGGATGCAGGTCGCATATGGGCGTGTACGCCGCAAAACCAAACCTACCGGGCCTGGGGTAGGTGAGTATACCGCAAAACCGAACCTACCGGGCCTGGGGTTGGAGGCGTATGCGAGTTTATTTTATTTTCCTGATTCTTTTCATCATTGCCGGTTGCGATATGGATACGCCACCGGATAAGATGACTCCGCAATTGGCTGCGCAGTATCAGCGCGGTATTGATGCTTTAGATAGGCGCGACTTCGCCGAAGCGGAACAAGCGTTTCAAACGTGCTTGCAGATGGATGCGAATGCACACGATGCACGTATGCAGTTAGCACGCACCTACATTAGACAGCTGAAGTTTGCCGCCGCTGAGGTGGAATTACAGATGTTAATAGGACTTCTGAGGCAGGTATCAGGGGCACAGGATAAGTTATCAAGGGCATATCTGACGTTAGCACAGGTTTTTAGTTACCAACAACGGTTTTCTGATTCTACGGCTGCGCTTACGAGTGCATTGGAAGTCAACCCTGACGATACCGATGCCCGCATTAGGCTCGGTTATTTTTTGGGTGCCCCGCAACAGATGCTCGTTCCGGATCTCTCGGCATCTAAACGCCAATTTGAGAAGGTACTGGAACTTGAACCGAATAATCTGGAAGCGATGCTCCAACTCGGTTTGGCTGAATTTCGTCTCGGCGAAGCGGATAAAGCCGCGAAGCGGTTTGAAAACATTATCCAAAATTACCGTCGTCATTCCGGGGCATACTACTATCTCGGTGTCTACCATCTTCGGCACGGTGACTCTGAAAAGGCTGTGGCGAATTTTAAATAATCACTCCGCCTCAAACCCCGAGACCCCGAAACTCTATGGAACCTGTGGACAGCATATAGTCAACTCGGTGGTTACCCCGAAGAATTGCCAGAGGAATTTAAAATAGTTGTTGATAACAAGAACCTCTTAACTGATAACCGAGAACTGGGAACTGGTAACCAATTTACCGATGTTGCGCCAAATCTAAAAATGGACAAGGTTGACGGTGGACGCGGGAGTGCTTGGGGAGATTACGATAACGATGGCGATGAGGATATCGTCGCAGTCGGCACTTATCAACCTCATGCCCTGTATCGCAATAATGGGGATGGTACCTTTACCGATGTTGCTGAGCAGGCAGGCATCGCTGATCCGAGAGGTGGTTGGGGTTCGCTTTTCGCGGATTACGACAACGATGGCTATCTTGATCTCTATATCACGCGTGGGGGTTGGTCTGGTGCCGCGGAGAATACACTCTATCATAACAACGGTGATGGCACTTTCAGCGATGTTACACACGCCGCGGGTGTTGCTGATCCGCAGAGCAGTTTCTGCGCCGCGTGGGCGGATTACGACAACGACGGTTACCTCGACCTCTACATCGCAGATGGGGTCATCGGTGATGGTGCTGCCAATGTCTTATACAAGAATAACGGTGATGGCACGTTCACGAATACCGCTGAAAGTGCGGGTGTTGCGAATACCGGTAATTCCCTTGGAACTGCTTGGGGGGATTACGATAAGGATGGGTATATCGATCTGCATGTCGTCAACTTCGGACAGTCCAATGTCCTCTATCGCAACAACGGTGATGGCACTTTCACCGATGTCACTCCAACGACCGGCATGGATATCCCTGTTACGGATGCATTTGTCACCTTCTTTTTAGATGTTGACAATGATGCAGATTTAGACATCTTCATCTCGAATTCAGGTTCGTTCCAAGCCTTTATCGCCGGACAAATCACAGGGACTGCGCCACACGATGGCGATCGGCAGGTGCTGTATCGGAATAACGGCGACGGCACTTTTACCGATGTTACCCGTGAATCGGGACTCTATCACGCTTTTGGTGCGATGGGGGCAAACTTCGGCGATATTGATAGCGACGGCTATCTGGATATCTATCTCGCTACTGGGGCACCGCAAATGGGTAGGCTTGAACGCGACGCGCTCTTTCGCAACAACGGGGACGGTACCTTTACCGATGCGACGCTCGCTCTGGGGTTAGGCAATATCGGAAAAGGACACGGTGTAACGTTCGGTGATATTGATACCGACGGCGATGTTGACATCTACGTTCCTGTCGGTGGTGCGTTTATTGGGGATCAGTGGCACAACCTCTTTTATCAGAATGCCGGTGCAGGGAACAATTGGCTTACCTTGAAACTGGTCGGAGTCAAGAGCAATCGAGACGGCATTGGAGCTAAGGTGACTTTGCGCGTTGGTGATAGCGTGATTTACAGGGAGGTTAGCGGTGGATGCGGTTTCGGTTCAACAAATAGCCTCTCCCTTGAAATCGGTCTCAAAGCGCATACGAAGGTTGATGCCCTCGAAATCGTCTGGCCTTCCGGTCAAGTAGATACACATCGGAATGTATCTGTCAATCAGAAATTGGTTGTCACTGAAGGGAAAAGTCTATGAATCCCAGATTTCAATGCACAGAACCCGTTATTTCTCATGGAGTCAGCCAAAAATTGTAAGTCCACCAAAATGAAGGTTAAGAATTTAATCGGGTAATTCTCAGTTTTTTATCGGACCCGGTGCGGTTGGGAATGCAGATCGCAAGAAATCCGCAGAAATACCCAAGCAAATACCCCCAGCAAAAACACCCCCCTTATCAGGGGGGCAGGTGAGTACACCGCAAAACCGCAC
>VXXH01000379.1 GCA_009835515.1 Candidatus Poribacteria bacterium | reverse complement strand
TTGCTATACTGCGCATAATTGGTTTCGGGGCACTCGGTTGAGTGAATTGCCCCGTTCTACTGAACGCTTTCCCAACCCTATGCATGCTACCGGGGAGTTTAGAAGATGATACATATACTAAGATGTGCTTTGATTCTAACGATATTCGTTTTTGGGGTATCTGATACATTTGGGGAAATCTTGTTGCAGGAAGATTTTGAGGGCGAATTGGACTTAACCACTAAATGGCAGACGGGGCACCCTAAATTTGTTTATCCAAAAGAGGGTATCCTCTATTTGGACCAAGGGAAATCCGGTGGGGACTACGTGAGTCTTCGGTCTGCCCAACACTTCAATGATGTCATTATCTATTACGAATGGTTCATTATAGAATGGAGCGGGCAAGGTGATGGCGGCGGTGCGTTACGGCAGACACCCAACGGTTCTTATTGGATGCGCTGGTGGGGACGCAGCAATGTCAAAGTGACAACGAATAAAGATGGACCCGTTAATGCTTGGCAACCCTTTCCAGTGAAGGGCGGACAAGCGGCCGGTAACTATCCGGCGGTATCTGATCATTTTATTCTCAAAGCGGCGCTAATGACTCAGGAAAAACGTGTCACTATTCATATATGGGATGTCACTGAGAAAGAACCGATACAGATCGCTGAGTGGGAAGTCAAGGATAATACTTACAAGTCAGGAAATATCAGTTTCGACTGCTGGAAATTTGGTGTTTATGGTGTCGATAACGTCATCGTTGCCACGCCTGAACATGAGGCGGAGATATTCGCCGACAACTTTGATCCCACAAGACTTGCCGTTCAACCTGAAGGAAAACTCGCGACTGTGTGGGGACACCTAAAATTGAATGATTGGTAAACAGAAAGGAAATTAGCCATGACAAAATGCGCACTTATTAGTGGTAGAGGTATGGGGATGATGCACGGCGGGAATTTCCACGCCCATCCGGAGGCAGAGGTAGTCGCTGTCTGCGATATGGACCCTGAACTCCTCGCAAAAGCAACGGAACACTTCGGCGTACCCGGGTATCCAACAATTGAGGAACTCTTAGCGAACTGTGATCCGGATCTCGTACTTCTCATTGTCAACGAAACCCGACGTATTCCACCGCTACGCCAATTGCTCGAAGCCGGACAGAATGTATTCACAGAGAAACCGCTCTGTGGATTAGAGGGACAGGATCGTGTCCGTGAAGAAGACCTCGGCATTGCGGCACCTGCTATCGCAACGTGGCGCGACTCCAACCTCAAATTCGGGATTGATTTCAACTACCGGTTTATGCACCATTTCCGTAAACTGCATGACGATGTCGCCGAAAATCGGTTGGGTGAGATTCGCATGGTACACGCGCGGGCACACTTCAACTGTTGGTCTCACGTGATTGATCAGATTCTCTGGACGGTTGGGAGACCGGAGTGGGTAAGTGTTGTCGGGGATCCGAATGAAAGTGGTGGTTGGAGACGTTTGATTCATATCGGTTGGGAAAATGGCATTATCGGTTCCCTGAGCGGTACAAACCTATGGGGTTACGATGATCATCCACTTCGCGTCAAGGTGCTTGGCGATGAATTTTACGCAGAGGCAAAAGGGTTAGAAGGCTCTTACACCCGCAGAAAAGCCAATAACTCCGAAATAGAGGAAGTCTGGGAAGCAGAGGAAGGCAACCCGGAAATGCCGGAGTCTTTCAAACGGATGGCGGATGGTGTCATCAAGGCGATGCATGCCGATACACCCTTCCCAGCAGACGGTGAAGCGGCATGGAATGAATTGGTGTTTGAGGCAGCAGTCCACAGGTCTGCTATACAAAATAATGCCCGCGTCTTTCTGGCAGAGGTCGAAGCAGACGCATTTGCTTAAAGCGGTTTATAGGCGCGCTCCGAAAGCGCGCCTACGATTCAAGTTAAGGCATCTCCTTTTAGGCAGCACCGCCTTTAACAGCGATCTTGATCGCATCTTTCCCATCTAAGTGATAGCTCCCGTGAAGCGCGTCAAAGCCTTTCGACACATCCTCTAACGGGAGAATATGGCTCACAAACCCATCAAAGAGGGACGCATGTTTCTCGAGCATCGGGATAGCACGAAGGAAGTGCTTCCGCTCAAAGCCCCAACCGGCTTCCAAACGAAGGTTTTTCCGCATGAGCATCTGGTTCGGATTGCAGTCAAAGCTACCAACATCCACGAAATGCCCATATACAACATAAGTTCCCCCGTATCTGATGTAGTCTAAACCTTCCGGGATAGCAGCAAGGAAACCGGTGCATTCGTAGACGACATCCGCACCTTCGCCTTGGGACGTGTTTTCTCGGACAATCCGCTTGCGTTCTTCCGGATCCGGTACTTCGGCGATGTCGATGGTGAGGTCTGCGCCCAACCTTTCCGCCATCTCAAGTCTGCCGGGCGGTCCACCGACGACGATGAGCCTACCCGCCCCAGAGACTCTCGCCCAATTAAGCGCAAGCAGCCCGATGGGACCGGTTCCCTGAATCACAACTGTATCCCCGAATTCGATTTTTCCGCGTGATACGCAATGCGCGGCACACGAAGCCGGTTCCGCAAGAACGGCAATTTCAGCGGGGAGATCGGTTTTAAGAAACATATTTGTCGACGGGTTTGATAGGTAGATGTATTCGCTGAAGCCGCCGCGTAGATACGGTGCTTCTTCCGATGGCGAAAAGCCGAGACCACCGCTCGGAGAAAGTGCGATCCTGTCACCTTCTTTGACTGGGTTCCCGAGGTAGTCTGTTTCAACGCCCTCACCTAAAGTCTCAATCACACCGACGTTCTCGTGTCCGAGGATAATATCGTGGTTGATACGCTGAAATTCCCAGTTGTGGAGGTCGGTGCCGCAAATACCGCCTAACTCCTGACGTACGAGAACCGTACCGGGTTCAGGATCAACGATCGGATACTCTCGGACTTCAAAACTTTTGCCACTCATCACAGTGGCACGTGCGGTTCTGGTTGCCATTAAAAAACCCCTTTCCTACTGTAGGAGCGAACTTTGGTCGCGACTCCCTATGTCTTTTCCTGTAGGAGCGAACTTTGGTCGCGACTCCCTGTGCCTTATTATTCAGACTCGACTTTAACGATCACCTTTCCGAGTTTTTCGCCTGTGAAAAGCGAGATAAACGCTTTTGGGGCATGCTCTAATCCCTCTACGATTGTCTCTTCCCACTGTATTTTACCTTCGGATATCCACTGGCGCATATCGCTGTAGAATTCAGGGTTCCGCGCCATGAAATCGGTAACAATAAACCCTTGCAGTTTAATCCGTTTGCCGATAGCAGAACTGAGGTTTGTCGGACCTGGCGTAGGTTCAATATCGTTATATTGAGAAATCATGCCGCACAGCGGGATACGTCCGTGCATATTCATTACCGCGAGTGCTGCTTGGAGGTGTCTTCCACCAACATTTTCAAAGTAGATGTCAAACCCATCAGGACAATGTTTTCTGAGTTCGGCTTCCAAGTCATCTACATTTTTATAGTTAAAAGCTGCATCAACACCGGCCGTCTCAAGTAACCATGCGACTTTCTGATCTGAGCCTGCACTCGCTACCACTCGGCAGCCTTTGATTTTAGCAATTTGACAAACAATCGAACCGACCGCGCCTGCGGCGGCAGAGACGAAAACGGTTTCACCTGCTTCGGGTTGACCGATCTCCAGAAATCCGAAGTACGCAGTACGTCCAGGCATACCAACCGCCCCTAAAAACGACTGCAGTGGCGCAATCGTCAAATCAACAGCCGTTACACTCTCTGCTGACGCAATGTAATGATCCCGCCATCCTAACATTCCCGTCACATGATCTCCAACTTTAAACGCATCGCTATTTGACTGGACAATCCGACCTGCACACCTGCCTTCCAGCGGTTTACCGAGTTCAGCGGACCGCATGCCACCCCGCATATACGGATCTACTGATGTGTAAAGATTTTGGACTAATACCTCTCCATCCGCAGGTTCAGGGAGAGGCACCTCTACAACTTCAAAATCGCTCTCCTTGGGCATACCAACAATCCGATTCTTAAGATGAATTTGTCGACTTACAATGTTCGGCATTTTTTCTCCTATCGGCTGATTATCTAACTTTGCTTAAACGATGTTAATC
>VXXH01000695.1 GCA_009835515.1 Candidatus Poribacteria bacterium | reverse complement strand
GGCACAATTTTCAGCATCCACCTTTGAAAAGAGTAGCTTTTCAATAGAATTGGGCGTAAAGCGGTTTGTGGAAGTCCATAATTAACGCCAAAGGAGAAAAAAAATGCGTCAGGTTGTGTTTTGTATTTTATGGATAGCAGTGTTCTGTGTACCAACCGTTCTCGTGAACGCTGCGGATATTGAAGATGGACTTTGGATGTATTTACCACTCAACGAAGGGGCAGGCGAACAGGTCATCGACCACGGTCCCAACAATTTTGATACCGAACTCAGTGAAGTTCCTCCGAAATCGGTGGCTGCCGAACATAACAACATCGCAACAGCGATGGAATTTGATGGTAAGTCAAACTATGTCATGATTGACATGGCGGGGCAGGGGAAGGACATTGATTCGCATTTCGACGAGGGAAAGGGGATGACTATTTGCGCATGGGTGAAAGTGTTAGACGTTGCAACCGATACGCATGGACAGACCCGTCAGCCCGTTGTCATGAAAGGCGGTGCCAATCAATGGGAGTTCGCGCTCTATGTCTACGACAACTTCGGAGCCGGGATGTCGGTTTGGACGTGTCCGGGTTCAGGGGTCTCAGAGCCGAGCACTGCTGACGCTGCGCCGCAAGACAAATGGATTCACCAATGCGGCACGTTTAAGTTACAAGAGGGCGTACGTGTCTACGTGGACGGGAACGAAGACCCCGTCGCACAGGCAGATGATAACGGCAACGGCCCCTGCGAAGAAGGCGATCGTCCTGTATTCATCGCACACCGTGAGGATGGGCAGTTTCTAAATGCCGTCATCGCTGAGGTTTATATCTGGGAACGCGTCATTGATATTGATGAAATGAATCTTGCCATGAACACAATTGGCGGATTAACACCGGTTCAACCAGGCGGCAAACTTACAACCACCTGGGGCAACATCAAACGCCGCTAACCCAATTAACGTCAAAGGAGAAAAAAATGCGTCAGATTATGTTTTGTATCGGGTTAATAGCAGTGTTGTCTGTATCGACATTGCTCGTGAATGCTGCGGATATTGAGGATGGACTTTGGATGTATCTGCCTCTAAATGAGGGGGCAGGGAACAAGGTCAGCGATCATGGACCCCACAGCTTTGACACAGAACTCAGTAAGACTGCACCGAAATGGGTCGATGCCAAACACGATGACATCCGAAAAGCGATGCAATTTGATGGTAAGTCAAACTATGTCATGATTGATATGGCGGGTCAGAAGAAAGACATCGATTCGCATTTCAACGAGAAGCAGGGAATGACTATTTGCGCGTGGGTAAAACCGCTAAAGGTTGGCACCGATGCCCACGGACAAACCCGTCAGCCCATCGTCATGAAAGGTGCCGCTAATCAGTGGGAGTTCGCGCTCTATATTTACGACAATTTCGGTGCAGGGATGTCGGTTTGGACGTGTCCCGGTTCCGGGGTCTCAGAACCAAGCACTGCTGGCACCGCCCCACAAGGCAAATGGATCCACCAATGCGGCACGTTTAAGTTGAAGGAAGGTGTGAAAGTTTACGTGGATGGGGACAAAGCCCCTGTGGCGGAAGCCGCTGATGGCGGTAATGGGCCTTGCGAAGAGGGCAATCGTCCTGTGTTCATCGCACACCGTGAAGATGGACAATGGCTAAATGCCGTCATCGCTGAGGTCTATATGTGGGAACGCGTCATTGATATTGATGAGATGAATCTTGCCATGAAAACAATTGGTGGGTTGGCGGTGCAGCCCGGAGGTAAACTCACAACCACCTGGGGCAATGTGAAACGCCGCTGATGGCTTCAAATTTAAAAGGGGTAGGTGAAAAAACCTACCCCTTCTTTTTTCTTCCTAAAACTTTCCATCCTATTCCCCAAAATGGCTCGCAACCAGTGTTAAATCTAAGATATTCACAACGTTATCTCCATTGACATCAGCCGGTGTAACTCCCGTCTCCCCAAAATTCGCTGCTACCAAAGTCAGATCCAGAATATTGATTACACCATCTTTGTTAACATCCCACGGCGGTGTTGGTGGCTCAACGATTTCACCATCTTCGGTCGTTACAAGAAGCTCTGTACCGATACTACTCGAAAGGACGACCTCGCTTAATGAAAGCATCGAGGCTTTTACAGCGACTACTTCAAACGTTATTGTCAATAAGGTGCCTTGTGTGGCATCTGCTGCCGTGCGGGCTGTCGATGCGAGTGTTATCTCGTCCGTTCCAATAGTCGCAGGGAGGGAAAAGAGGGGACCCGGAAGGTACGTTCCCTGTTCCCATGAGATATATTGAAGTGCCGCCGAGTCGAATTGAAGTGATAACTGATAACCTGCTACATTTTGGGCGTTAGCAATATCAACAGTGATACTGAACTGTTCACCAATACCAGGCGATTCAATCGAGGCAGGGACTATACTGACAACAATTAACGGTGGTTCGACGCTAAGCAGCCGCGCAAGTTCATCAATTTCCGCAGGGTTCTGGAGTAACGTATGAACTTCCGGATCATTGATGAACACCTTAACCTCCGCGTCGTCTTTGAGGAGCATTATGAATCTATCCTCAATCTCCGGAGCGATTGTTTTCAGTAGGTCTGGATCTTCTGCTACCAGTTTGATCGTAGCAGGTTGCAAAAGTGCTTGTGTATCTGGATGCTTGAGTATTGTGAGAACGTCAGGCAGCAGCTCCCGAATATCCTCGCGTTGAAAAAGCATTTGATACCTCTCAAAAATCAGTGGTGCAAATGTGAACGCTTCTATTTCAAGTAGACTGGCAAGTTCATCGAGCGCTTCACTATCTTGGAGTAACGTTTGAACATCAGGATCCCTAAGCATCATTTGGATGTCAGTATCCTCTTTTAACAACGTTATAAATTCATCACTGATATCTGGTATAAGTGTCTTAAGGAACTCCGGGTCGTCCAACACTGCGTTTATTGTCGCCGGTATCAAAAGAGGTTGTATCTCCGGTTTCTTCAGCTCAATAAAAGCTGCTGGCAGGACTTCTTGAACATCTTCTCGTTGCAGAAGTTCTTGGTATTCTTGAAATACCTGTTCAGCGAGCGACATCGAAGCCTCTTGACCGGAAACCTGAGTTGTGTAAACCAAGCACATGCCTAATATGAAAAGCGAAGTCAGCCGTTTAAAAAAAATATGAGACATTATGTTCCACTGGCGAGGCGGATTCCAGCCTTGTAGAGAAGCGGAAAGGATTCAGTCTCGCCAGCACCTTTTTAATCCATAGAGTTGTGAACTTGTTGAGTCTAAGCCATTACCTCTCCAGATGTCGAATTCAATTTGAACCCGCCTGCCATAATATTGTTGTAGGGCTCTTCTGGCGCACGTCCAACGGGACGCATCTCTGGGGTGTGATACCCGAATCGAACCGCTTTCCGCCACTGATCTGTCCTATTGACTTCTGACCAGTGGATGAGGCAGTAACTGAAGAAAATCACATCACCTGCTTTGGCAGGTATCGGGATTGAATCAATGAAATCTGGATGAAATTTATCAGTCGGCAGATGCGGAGCAGTACCTTCACCTGTAATATGTTCGCGAGGCCCCTCTTTATGACTACCCGGAACAACCCGCAGTGCACCACTTTCAAACGGGGCATCATCGAGGTGGACGAGGCAATCAACGAAGTCAAGACCGTCGTGTGGATAGAACGGATAATCCTGATGCATCGGGAACGGTGTGCCTTTTTCCGGCGGCTTCGCATGGAGTACCGTATGATGCCACTGGATCGTATCACCGATAAGGGATCGCACAGCCCCGGTCAGGCGTTCGTGAAAGATCACTCTACCCCATGTAGCCGAGTAGAAGTGTGGATTGTGCATAAAGACAGCCTTCGTCGTCTGCTGATCCTCTTCTTTGAGGTAGCGTGTACGCCAAGGGCCCGGCCAACCGATTGTCTCCTGTCCCCAGTTATTAATAATCTGCACCATTTCGGATGCCAGTTCTTTCGTCTCCCCTGGTGTGAAAAGTTGGTCAACCTTGAGATAGCCGTTCTCATTGTAAAAGTCAACCTGTTCTTGCGTTAGCATGTCAATCTCCTTATTGTTATTGAATGTCCGCGCCTAAGTGCCAGAAAATGTTGGTTATTCTAAATTCTACTTTAAAACCTCATAT
>VXXH01000048.1 GCA_009835515.1 Candidatus Poribacteria bacterium | reverse complement strand
GCTCATAAATATGATATAGATTAATCTCTCCGAAAAAAGGAACGCAATTTATGAAAAAGCCAAAATTTCTCTATATCGTGTGTCTCTTAATTCCGTGTCTACTGTTATCAAACGGTTTTGCGCAAGAATATGCAGCACAATGGCATTTACCGGAAGGCGCGAAAGCGCGCCTCGGAAATGGCAAATTAAACAACATCATATTTTCGCCGGACGGCACACGAGTCGCAGTGCCAACTTCTATCGGCATCTGGGTTTATAACACACACACCACCAAAGCCGTCTCGCTGTTTAGCGGGATACAGACCGGTGAAATCGGAAAGTACCTACCCACCGTACCACCAGAAGCCCTAACGTTCTCTGATGATGCGCTAATTGTCGCCACTGCCCACGCTGACAAGATCTACGTCTGGGATACCGCAACAGGCACGGCGTTTGCGATGCTTGACGAACACCCGAACGCAATTAAAGCGATTGCCCTTTCACCTGACAACACAAAACTTGCCACCGCAGGCGGAGACTGGATTGTGCGGTTGTGGGATGTTGGTACGGGTAAATATATCAATAGTCTTAGCGGACATCCAGGAGCAGTCAATGCGATTGCCTTCTCGCCAGATGGCAAAATCCTTGCCAGTGCTGGCACCAGACTACGACTCTGGAATGCCGATACCGGTGAACTACTGAATGCAGATAACAATGACTTAGGTTCTATTGACCATCTCGTATTCTCACCAGATGGCAAAACCCTTGCCAGTAGTGATGGATGGGGACATTCGGTACATCTGTGGGATGTGGATACCAGCACCATCAAGAAAAAATTCAAAAAACACAACAGCAAAATCCGTAATATTGCGTTTTCACCAGATGGTAGACGACTCGTCAGTGTGAGTTCCGATGGAGAAATGCGTTTAACGGATCTTAGTACGGATGCCGAACCAAAGCGTCTACCGACACCGGAGGACAAAATACCGCAACCCGTACCCGCCATCCTAAAACTCGAAGCACTTAAGCAGGCATACCTACCAAGGCGACGGGATGATGTTTATTCAGTGGGATTCTCTGAAGACGCGACACAACTCCTCAGTGTCAGTAAGGACGGCAGTCTTCATGTTTGGGACGTTGAAACCGGACGCTACCGGACATCCTTCTCCCTTGGCGCGTATAGCGATCAAGTCTATCATATCGCTTTTTCTGAGGATGGTAAATTCCTCGCCAGTAACGACGGGTTTGAAGAACGGGTCCGCGTCTGGGATGTCCAAAACGCCACACAACACGCCATTCTGACGCCCGGGCAAGGTAATGTTTTTAACCCGCTTCGTCACCTAATGGTCTCTTCAGGCATCAAAAAAATTGTCGGACGCGAATTACAAGGGGCAATTCAGATCTGGAATGCTGAGACCGTAGAGCATCTATCTTCCATACCGACAGACCGAATGATACATTACTGGCCCCTGCTACTTTCACCTGATGGAAAGTTCCTCGCTGGTACAGACGTCCTATCCAAGAACCAAATTGAGTTTTGGCAGACGGATCTGGGTGCCCCTCTATTCACACTTGAAGGGCACGCAAGTCCAGTGACGGAATACGCATTCTCCCCAGACAGTAAGATCTTCGTTAGTGGTGGTAGAGACGGAACTATTATTTTATGGGATGTCAAAACAGGCGACCAACGCAATAGTCTCACAGGACATACAGCGTCTATTAGTGCATTAACCTTCTCTGCGGATAGCAAAACACTCGCAAGTGGAAGTGGCAACGAAATCCGCCTCTGGAATGCTGACACCAGCACTCTAACAGGTATTCTTGATACCGGATTGAATGTCCAAGCATTAGCTTTCTCTCCTAATGGAAAGATGCTGGCATGCGGAACCGGGGATGGACGGATTCAGGTCTGGGCTTTAGTTCCAAATTTCCAAGTACAGTCTACCTTCGCGGGGCATCAAGGCGCAATTTATGTTTTGATGTTCTCACCAGATGGCAAAACGCTCGCAAGTGGGAGTAACGATGGGACCGTTCTTCTTTGGGATATGGAACGGTAGAGATGACTCTCTCTAATAGGTAAATGCTCGGATCGCACCGGTAAAATGCCTTTCACAAAACGGAGATTTATTTCATGAAAAAACTGGGACTGTTTTACATTGTCTCTCTGTTGATTGTCGGAATTTTGCCAAATTGGAGCCTTGCACAGGACCAGACACAAGGCCCCTTTTCTGAAGGCGCGAAAATGCGACTTGGAAAAGGTAGGATAAACGACATCAAGTTTTCACCGGACGGCAGCCGGTTCGCAGTCGCAACTCCTATTGGTATCTGGATGTATGACGCGCACACTGGTGAAGAACTTTCCTTAATCGCTGTGCTTCCTGGGGAGGGACGCGAAATCACAACTATAGCATTCTCACCAGATGGGCATACCCTTGCCAGCGGTGAATGGGGTGGCATCGGAAGGTTATGGGATGTCCTTACCGGCAAACCGATAGCCACTTTGCAAGAGATCTCGCACCGACACGACGTAGAACTGAGAACACTCGCCTTCTCTGCGGATGGCATGAAATTGGTCGGGGCAACTATGCATAGAGAAATTAGCACGTGGGAACTCGGGGTAGACATAAAATCACCAACCATTTTGCGGCGGATCAAAGGTCAAAATCCGTTGATATCTCCTAAGTGGACGCTACTTTCACCGGATATACGTCTGCTTGCCGACACAGATGAGGATTGGAAAAATAAAAAATTCCAAATCCAGCTATGGGACACTACTACTGGTAACCTGTTACATACCTTGGTCCATACACAAGAGATTGAATCTATAGCGTTTTCAGCCGATAGCAGGACGCTGGTGAGCAATGGGGACTCAACGATTCAACTGTGGGATACCGCGACTGGGAAACTACAATCGACATCGAACTGGAGGCGCGTCCCTTCAACCCACACGTTAGCGTTTTCGCCGAAAGGTAGGTTCCTCGCGAGTGGGCATCGGGATGGTGCTCGGTTATGGGATAACACCATCAAACAGAAACAACAAGCGGTCTATGCTATTGGCGATTATCAACATAGTTTAGAAATCCACGGACATAAAGACTATATTTATAGACTGGCATTCTCGCCAGACGAAAAAACATTGCTCACGGGAAGTAAAGATGGGACGATACAAGCGTGGGATACTGCAACTGGTAGACATCGCTTTACTTGTACGGGATACCTTGAAGGTTTTCGAGGATTGGCATTTTCACCCGATGGAGATACCCTCATAACTCTGCATCAGCCAGTCAACCCACCGGGGATAGTTCAGCAACAACGATGGGATCTCAACACTGGGGATCAACTGTCCACCCGGCTTTTAGGGATAAAATTAGTCAGCATGGTCCTGGCACCAAATGGTAAAACGCTTGCTGGGCACGCCTCCGCGAATAAATATGTTTTATGGAATATTAACACTGACCCACCACGTATCATGGATCAATTGACTTTAGAAGGGTTTCCGAGATCCGGTTTAAATGTTAAAAGCGCATTCTCCTCAGATGGCAAAATGTTAGCAGCCGGGGGTGAAGATGGTTTAGTTCATGTGTGGAACCTTACCGCATCCAATAAGGTTCGACATCAGTTTACAGTCAAGCGGCATAATGACTGGATTCGTACATTGGCATTTTCACCCGATGCAAAGATGCTCGCAAGCGGCGATAAAGGTAGAACGTTCTGTTTGTGGCATGTGGCAGATGGTGCTTTGCTTTTTACATCCACAGCGCATAAATCATTGGTCGACGCATTGGCATTTTCACCCGATGCAAAGATACTCGCAAGCGGTAGTAATGAGCTCTTTTTCTGGGATACAACCACCGGCGGACAACTTCGGACAACCTCTCGAGAGTTGACTGCGCGGCTCTCAGCTTTGGTTTTTTCACCGGACGGCAACACGCTTGTTGCTGGGAATTGGGACGGCATCCTCGAATTGTGGGATGTCCGCACGGGTGGGCTTTTGTCCACTCACACAGGACACACACGGGGAATTAATGCCCTGAAATTTTCTGCTGATAGCAAAACTCTGGTTAGTGGCAGTTTTTGGGGGACAATCCTCGTCTGGGACTGGGAAACACTCAAGAAAACTAATAATAGGTGATAACCTTATAAC
>VXXH01000480.1 GCA_009835515.1 Candidatus Poribacteria bacterium | reverse complement strand
GTCCTGGGAAAGGCAAACATATTGTCCTTGTTAGTGGTGATGAAGAGTATCGCTCTGAAGAGGCGTTACCGATGTTGGGGAAGGTGTTAGCCACACACCACGGATTTAGATGCACGGTGCTGTTTGCGATTAATCCTGAAACAGGTGAAATCGATCCGGAGGTGCAGACGAACATTCCGGGGCTGCATAACTTAGAATCAGCGGATATGATGGTGCTATTCACGCGTTTCCGCGAACTGCCCGATGAACAGATGAAGTATGTCGTTGACTATACGAATGCTGGTAAGCCTGTGATGGGACTTCGGACAGCAACGCACGCTTTCAGTTATAGCCGTGATCTTGAGAGTCCGTATGCAAAACACAGTTTCAATAGCAAAGATTTTGAAGGTGGGTACGGCAGGCAGGTGCTTGGTGAGACGTGGGTTAACCACCATGGACACCACGGCAAAGAGAGTGCCCGCGGTGTGATTGACGAAGCGATGCAGGACCATCCGATCCTTAAAGGTGTTGACGATGTTTGGGGGCCGTCCGATGTCTACGGCATTAATGACTTGACTGGTGATTCACAGGTGCTTATCCACGGACAGGTGTTGGTCGGTATGGATCCGACAGATGCACCGAAACCGGATACTGTTACGATGCCGATGGTGTGGATTAAAACCTATACCGGCGATGAAGGGAACACCTCACGTATCCTTAACACGACGATGGGTGCCTCTGTCGATTTAGAAAGCGAAGGACTCCGTCGTCTTCTCGTCAATGGCTGCTATTGGTGTATGGGGATGGAGGACGATATTCCCGATAAAAGCGTTGTCGATTATGTCGGCGATTATACACCGACGTTCTTCGGTTTCGGCACTTTTACAAAAGGTGTCCATCCGGAAGACCATGCGTTATAGGACGATCTTTCGTCAAATATGAGATCATGAAGGGCGGATGCCTACATCCGCCCTATATTGTTGTCAAATAAACCAAAAGTTCCTACGAACCAAAGACGCAATTTGCGCTCCCGATATAAGGTCATCTATTCTTCGGCAAGCGCGATGTGAAATATCCCGTGATCTTTGATAGCACTATAGAGTTTATCGTTAAGGACAGCGAGATCAACAGTTTCACCGAGTGCTTCTGAGGAAACTTTTTTCCATTGATTACGGGTATCCAAGCGGTAGGCTCCGATATTGCTAACACCATAGATTGTGGAGCCATCCACAGCAAATCTATCTATGATCGGACGCATACCCGCACTATCGGTTAACACGCGCCAGTGTACGCCGGTCTCTGAACTCAAGACCCCTTCGTCTGTTGCGACATAAACTGTTGAACCGACAAACGTTATCTCCTTGAAATCGGCAAAACGAAGTGGTAGACTTGGCGTAACATCTCTCCAGCTGCTCCCCCCATCAAGTGACTGAAACAGTTTATCATCGCGTTTCCCGACATAGATGGTTTCTCCCAAAACTGCTAATTTGAGCTCCTTACTTAAATCTTCATAAGACTGTTGGCTCTTGTCTGTTAATCCTGTGTTTGTCCATACCGGATCACCCAGTTTCCACTTAAAAAGCGTACGTTCCTGCTCAGCATAGAATACATCGTTAGAGACCGCGACTATTCCGGCTCCCGCTTTCTCTTTATTTATGAGAGGTGGAACAATTGAGACGATTGCGTGATGCTCTGTTTTAGCGCTCTCGGATAAGTGCGTCTCTTTCACTGCCACGCTACCTGTCGGTAATTTGTGGGGTAATACTTCAGTATCAGAAGCGGGTATGCTTTGAACGGGACTGCGTATACTGGCATCTGTAGATACGCGGGAAATTTGCAAGTTGTTAACCCCAGGAGAAATAAGATAAAGGTTATTGTCATCAACCATCAATTTTGCGTGAAAGGTATTGGAGACACGCGCGCTTTCCGGTTTTGATGAGTCAGTTGTAATTACAATCACCTTTCCAGCAAAATCCTCAGTAATTGAAATTTTTTTCCAAGACGCACCTTCGTCAGTTGACTGATACACCGCATAGCCAGTATGCGCGTATAATCTGTTATTGAACGCAACCAAATTCTTTAGCCTTGTTCCCACCATCCCATCTATAAGTAATCTCCACGATTGCCCGCCATCAGTTGTACGATGAATCCCAAAGAGACCCGCTTTGTAAAACGTCGTCTCGTCTATAGCCACAACTGGAAGACTATTGATCATGAACAGGTCGGTATCTCCTGAAAGTTCTGTCCAGGTTTGTCCACTATCTGTTGAATGATATTGTTGACTGGCAGTTGACACTAAAAGCACTTCACCAACAGCCGAAACCGTCATGCCAGAGGGTATCACTCGATCATAATCAGATTTATAACTGGGTGTTATTTCCCTCCAAGACGCTCCCAAGTTAGCCGAATGGAAAATTTTGAGGGTATGCGACTCATTTCTTGGCACGTCTTGTTCTGCCTCTATTGGCGTGAGTCCCAACAGATGGGGACCTGTCCCAACATAGAGATTATTCTCAGACACTGCTAAGGAATAGATGGCTCTTGATGTCTCCACCGGCAACTTTTTCCAAGTACCTGAATCCAGACGATAGAGACCACGCGCTGTGCCAGCAAACACTGTTGTTCCAACAGCAGCGACTGTAGAAATCCTTTTGTTTGCCAATCCGCCATTAAATACGTTCCATTGTGTCCCACCGTCTGTAGATCGATAAATCCCTTCATCTCTAAGGGCAAGATACATCGTCCGACGCGCTTGTGCTTCATCCGTGATGATGAGCCCAACAGCGTATCCCTTTGGTCTGGGACCCATCGTGTGCCACGTTTCACCCTTATCACCCGAAGTAAATATTTCATCTGTGGATACTATGTAAAGGAGACCCCCATGCTCCGCCATCGGCATTAGCGATTCACCAATTGGAATATCCGTGTTAATGCGCGTCCATGCGGTCGCATCTGTTTTTAATCTGTATATGCCTGAGGGGGTAACACCATAGACGGTTCCTTCAGCTGTAGCGAAGATATCGCGGACGCGCCCACTTGGTGGTGCGCTTCCCTGCGTCCACGGCGAAGTCGAAAACTTGGCGGAGTCTTCCAATGTAGCAGATGCTGTGGTCGTTGTAGAGACTTGTGTCCCGGTACCGCTGTTTTTACCTGCAGAAGCAGCTCGACCCACTCGATTTTGTACAGCGGGTTTCGCCGCAATATCCAGAATGATAGGGGTGTCAATGATTTCAATGGTAGGTTCAGATTGTGCTTCAAAACTGTACGGCTTCTGAAAACGAGCAAGGTATGCGTTGCTCACACCGAGCAGCAATATCACCAGAACGGTGGCAGTTCCAATAGCCGCCCACGGCAACAAAGGTTTGCCAACCGGCGGCGATATCGGTTTCATATTAGCGACCTCCTGCATGATACGCTCAGTTACTTGGGCAGGGAATGGGATACCCCCGAGTGTTTCGCTAACTAACAGTTCTTCCTGCCGTTCCTGTAAACGCTCGCGTCCGCGGTGAAGTCGACTTTTAACTGTGTTGACTGACACACCTAAAAATTTTCCAATTTCCTTCGCCGTCATTTCTCCGAGATAAAAGAGTGTCACCACCGTGCGTTCGCTCTCCGGCAGCTTTGCCAAAAGTTTTTTGACGAGTTCATGGCGATCCTCAGTGATCTCTGTCTGCCGTTGGTCAGATAAGTGATACGTATAAGAGAGTTTCTCAATTTCTTCTATAGGTGTGGCTTCCAGTGATTGCATCACAGACTTGTTCTTTTGGTGCCACTTCTTGCAAAGATTATTCGCGATAACATAAAGCCATCCCCCAAACTGGTTCGGATTTTTCAGCTGCGCGAGGTGCTTGTATACCTTGAGGAAAGTGTCTTGGGTAATCTCTTCAGCGATGTGAAAGTCACCGACCTTTCGCCACGCCAGCGCATGAATACTCTTTTGATGCTTTCGGACTAAAACACTGAATGCTTCATCGTTGCCTGATAAAATGCTACGAATCAATTGAACATCGTTTTCTCTTTCCATCAGAATACTCCGTGATTATGATCCGCCGAGTTTGGACGGATACAGCGGTAAATAGGCAAGTTCTCTCAATATCAAGTCACTTTCCTATTGGTAAAGTATACCAAACACAACAGTAAAATGAAAC
>VXXH01000051.1 GCA_009835515.1 Candidatus Poribacteria bacterium | reverse complement strand
GTATGTATCCATCGCGTTTTCTGCGCAAGAATGAACCCTCCGTTTATCTTCCACCGCAAGTGTGTGTTGGCACTGTGATATTCAATTTCGGTGAATCTTGAAGGTTGAAAACCCAGCGCGAAAAAGAAGATCCTTTTGACTAATTTACTGCCTGAAGCCGACTTAAAAATTCGCGTCCTACCTTACTAATGTCACCAGCCCCTAAGGTAATCACAATATCCTCAGATTGAGTTATCTTCATCAGAACATCGGCAACTTCATCTGTATCTGGAACATAAAGAACATTTCGATGTCCGTGTGCCTGTATGGATTGCGCCAATTTTTCAGCGGTGACATTTTCAATAGGCGCCTCGCCAGCACTATAAATTGAGGTGACGATAAGTACGTCCGCTTGGTAAAAAGATCGAGAGAATTCATCTGCCAAATCTCTAACACGTTGGTATCGGTGTGGTTGGAAAACCGCGACAATACGACGTTTGTAACCGGCGCGCGCACCACTCAGTGCTGCTTTCAACTTCGCTGGATTATGGGCATAATCGTCAACAACAATGATATTATTCGCTTCTCCAAGGATTTCAAAACGGCGATGCACACCTTGAAACGACTCCAAACGCTCTCGGATGCGATCAAACGGAATATCAAGCTCAAGGCCAACAGCGATCGCTGCTAAAGAGTTGGAAATATTATGGCGACCTGGCATTTTCAGGTGGACTTCACCGTAGAGGTGTCCATTTTTACGAACGCGATAACGAGACGTGGGACCTTCTACGGTAATACCTTCAGCAATCAAATCCGCACTTGTCTCAAGACCGTAGGTAATATAACGCTTCTTAACCCGTGGAATGAACTTCTGGATATTCTCCGCATCTAAACAGAGGACCGCTGCACCATAGAACGGCACCTTATTAATGAATTTAAGAAAGGTTTCCCCAATCTCATCAACGCTATTGTAATAATCCAGGTGGTCCGCATCAATAGATGTGACAACCGCAACGGTAGGATAAAACATCTCAATAGAGCCGTACGCCTCGTCTGCTTCAATTACCATGACATCACCTTCACCGCTTCGAGCGTGGCTGCCGTTCATGAGTTTTCCACCTACAACAACTGTCGGATCAAGACTGCTAAGCACTGTAGCAGTCATAGCGGTTGTGGTTGTTTTTCCGTGTGTGCCGCTGACAGCAACACTATAACGCATTCGGGTGATCTCATTGAGCATTTCCGCCCCTCTTACGATCGGAATTTTTTCTGCTTCCGCAGCAAGAAGCTCCGGGTTGTCAGCCGGAATCGCAGGCGAAATAACGATAACATCGGCACCCTGAATGTGCGATGCGGCATGTTCGTAATGGATAGTAGCACCACGCCCGCGCAAATGCTCTGTCGTATATGACTCTCGAATATCGGAACCTGTCACATGGAACCCAAGATCCAGCAGAATTTCGGTGATACCACTTAAACCTGCCCCGCCAATACCGATAATATGGATATGTCGTGTTTTTCCAAACATGTTTTTAAATATTAGGTTTCTGCTCCGTTTTTCCGATCTATAATCAAAGCACTCCTACAATGCGGCATTAGGACATGTAGGAAAGAATAGATTTAGCAATATTATCGCTTGCATTCGGTTTACCGAGTGCTCGACTGGCGGCCACCATTTGTTTGTGTGTGTTCTGATCCAGTAGTATATTGGTGAGCGTCTCGACAAGCATTTCTACTGTGAATTTTCCTTGTTCCAGCACAACGGCGGCACCTTTTTCGGCGACACGCTGCGCGTTCAGCACCTGATCATTCCCTGTCTGTGAGGGTAAAGGTATGAAAATTGCCGGAATGCCACAGGCAGTAACTTCGGCAACAGTCATCCCTCCTGCTCTGCACACCATGATGTCTGCGATGCTGTAGACTTCCTCAACAGCATCGAAGAAAGGGCGCACACAGTGTAGGAATTCCTTGTGTGATGCAAGTACCTTTTCATACTCGGTTTGGACCGCCGCCACCTCAACCGCACCGGCTTGATGGACAATCTGGATCTGATCGGCAAATCCGACCAGGTGTGGCAGCGCAGCGACAACGGCTTCATTAATAGCACGAGCGCCCTGACTTCCACCCATCACAAAAATTGTTTTCCGATCTGGCAACAACCCGAATTTCCGATAAGTTTCCTCACGTTTCGGAAAGGCAGTAATTGCTGGACGGATCGGGTTTCCGGTCACCTCTACATGCTGAGTACGTCGAAACGTATGTCCCTCGCGAGTTGACTCCATAGCAAGATAGACCGCCTTTGCCCACCGTGCCAAGACACCGTTCGTTAAGCCAGCAGAAGCATTCTGTTCTTGGATAGCTATTGGGATCTTCCGAAGAAGAGCCGCTAAAAGCACTGGCCCCGAAACATATCCGCCTGTTCCTATGACAACATCCGGTTTCAGTTCCTTCATATACCGCAATGATTGGGTAAGCCCACGCAAAACCTTCCAGATAACTCGAAACCAGTGTAAAGTTAAACGACGTGGAAAACCTGCAACTGAGATGGGGAGAAAGCGAAAACCATGCTGAGGAACCAGTGTGGATTCCAATCTGTCTGCACCACCGATGAACACAATATCTACTGTGGTATCCATGCGCTGTAACGCCTGTGCGATGCCAATCGCCGGATAGATATGCCCCCCTGTCCCTCCACCTGCGACAACCACCCTTTTGTGTGTCTCTACCTGTTGAAGTGACGTTACATCCGGCCTGTCGGTCTCTGCTAAAGTTGTATCGTAACGCTTAGAAATAGCCATAATTAAGCCCACCAAAAGGTCCCATTGAGAAGCCCATCTTCACAAAATCGGTTAAGCGTATATTAGTCTGTCCCGCGATTGCTGCCTCTCGAAATATTAAGCAGGATACCAACGCTCACCAGACTGAGGACAATTGACGAACCGCCGTAACTGATAAACGGCAACGTAATACCTTTCGTTGGTAGCAAACCTGTCACAACCCCAATATTGATAAACGCTTGTAAACCGATCATCGTCGTGATACCGGTAGCGAGCAAAGATCCAAACAAATTACTCGCATACCGGGCAATGTGGAGTCCTCGCCATACAAACAACATAAAAATAAGCGTCACCGCTGTAGCACCCACAAACCCGAATTCCTCTCCCAACACAGCAAAGATAAAATCTGTATGAGGGTAGGGGAGTCGTGAGATTTTCTGGAGGCTACTATCAATGCCCATTCCAAGGAGTCCACCACCTTCAAGGGCATCTAACGAACGCGTTAGATGATAATTTGCAGCATCTGGTGATCTTAACATCGCAAAGTAGTCCATGATTCGTTTCAACCGATACGGATCCCGAATCACGAGTAAACTGAGAAGACCGCCACCTACACCGGCAAGCATCAGGACATGCCAGATACGCATACCCCCGATAAATAATACGATGCCGACGGCTACCACCAGCAAGAACGCCGAACCGAAATCTGGTTGACTCACCACGAGACCGAAAGCAGCAGCTACAATTAGAATGTTCGGGAGTACTCCGTTAAAAAAGTTTCTAATACGCTCTGGATTGCGACTTATGAAATTCGCTATATGAATAACTAACGCTATTTTCGCAAATTCAACGGGTTGAAAATTAATCGGTAATCCTATATTGATCCAGCGTTTAAATCTGCCACCCTCCGCACCTTGTACACTCACGCTTAAACTCGGCACGAAAACCAATAATAACCCGACAAAAGAAAGTACCAAAAGGAGGTTCGCGTATTTCCCATAAAACCTATAGGGCACATAGGCAATCATGAACATGCCAACTAAACCGATCATACACGCAATAATGTGTATTTGCAAGTAACGGTAACTATAACCGTCATAGTGCCTTGAGGAGAGGAGATGACTTGAACTGTATACCATCAAAATGCCTATGGCAATGAGGCAGAAGGTAATGGCTATTAACACCGTATCCATTCGCCCAGAGTTTTGTTCAGGCAGCGGTTCCTTTACCTGTTCCTGTGAATCTGCGTCAGCGGAATAGGTGCGCGTATTTGTCCACCAAGGTCTAGCTTTTCGTTTCGACTTGAAATTTCGCTTGCTACGTGGAGAGTTTTGGTAGTTGCGTAGCATCGTGGTGTCTTTCCCTTCCTGCG
>VXXH01000805.1 GCA_009835515.1 Candidatus Poribacteria bacterium | reverse complement strand
GAATTCCATCTGAGAGGCATAGTCCTTTCGGTACATGTGCATTCAGATGGGGTTTACACAATTAATCTCTGCTCCCTGCTTTTATGCTAACGGTAGAGGAGCCATCAGTCCGAAGAGAGGCATGAAAATTTGAAACCTTATGAACTCCTGCTTATCATTACGCCTGACCATGATGAAAACGAAGCAGAAGCACTTACTGACCAAGTAAAGGGCATCATCGAAAATGGTGGGACTCTCGTGAAACTTGATCCTTGGGGAAAAAAGCGACTCGCCTATCCGATCCGGAAACGGAGTGAAGGCTATTACGTGCTCTACATTTTTGAGAGCGCACCCGGTTTTGTCGCGGAATTAAACCAGGCTTTACACGTCATTGAAGCGATTCTCCGCTACATGATCGTACAATACGAAGATGATATAGATAAGTTGAAAGCCGAACTTGCCGCCGAGGCGGAGCCGCCAACACCCGAAGCGGAACAACCGACACCTGAAGTAGACGGATCAACATCTGATGATGATGCAGAAGCGGAACCAAAAGAAGCAACAGATAATGATGATGCAGCGGCTGAAAATACAGCAGCGTCTGCCTGAAATAAGTATCGCTTGAATTTTAAACAGCGGGCTTTGGGCTTGGAATAAATAGCACCGAAAGCCTCAAGAGTGTATAAAGAGGAGAAACCATGGCAAGTTACAACAAGGTCATCTTAATGGGAAATCTGACTCGCGACCCTGAAGTGAAATTCCTTCCAAGTGGAACAGCCGTCGCTAACTTCGGGTTGGCTATGAATGAAACTTACACAGATCAGCAGACGGGTGAAAAGAAAGAGTCCGCCTGTTTTGTTGACGTTGAAGCTTGGGGGAGGCAAGCTGAGATTGTCGGTGAATATTTCAGTAAAGGCAGACCGATTTTGGTTGAGGGGGCCCTCAAATACGATTCGTGGGAAGCCGAAGATGGCACCAAGCGGAATCGACTCAAAGTCAGACTTATGCGGTTCCAATTTGTTGGGCGGCGTGATGAAGATGAAATGGGCGGTGGTTATGCGAATGCCCAACCCGCAGCAGCACCGACGCAATCCGAATCTTATCAAGAAGCACCGGCTCCCGAAGCAACCAGTGCACCTTCCGCAACGGATGATGACATCCCGTTCTAAATATGGCTATCAGCCGTTGGCGATCAGTCATCAGTCTATTAACCATCGGTTCTCTATCAGCAAAGACCGCGTTGACGACGCGATCTTTGCTGACTGCTGATGGCTGAACACTGACGGCTGTACTCAAAAAAGGAATAAATTAATATGGCATTTCGTCGCAGACAGCGCTATCACAAAATTGAATCTTTTGACTACAAAGATGTGGATACGCTGCGAAAATTTATTAACGAACGTGGGAAAATTGTAAGCCGCCGGGTCACAGGGTTGTCAGCGAAGCAACAGCGAATGGTAACCCGGGCAGTGAAGCGCGCACGTAATATGGCACTCTTGCCGTTTACACGATAGAAGTAGGGACAAATACAGATAATTGACCCCCCTACAAAAGGGACTTTAGGTTTTTAATTATGGAAGTGATTCTAAAGAAAAGTGTTGAAGGACTCGGAGCACCGGGCGATGTGTTGAAGGTCGCCGATGGGTACGCACGGAATTACCTACTGCCGATGCAGTTGGCGGTGCATGCAACAGAGCGGAACCGTCGCTATCTTGAACACCAAAAACGAGTCATTGATCACCAAGAAGCGAAAGATAAAGAACTCGCACGGGAAATCGCAGCACAGATTACGGGCGTTACGTGCACACTCAAAAGGCGGGCTGGCGAAAATGATCGACTCTTCGGGTCTGTTACCTCTATGGATGTCGCAGACGCTTTAAGGACTGAAGGTTTTGAATTAGAACGCCGATTCCTCGAACTCGCAGAACCGATCCGGGAACTCGGGGTGTTCATGGTACCAGTCAAATTGCATGCAGATGTCGTTGTTGAGCTCCGCGTTGTGGTTGAACGTGAGGAGTAATTATGCAGGCACAAGCAGTTGATGCCCTCTCTGACAAGGAAGCTGAACAAGCAGTACTTGGGGCTATGATGACTGAGAAGTCAGTTATCCCACGGGTAATTGCACTGCTTGGGCACACCTCTGATGCATTTTTTACGACCGACCATCAGCTGATCTACACTGCTATCCTTGCCGTATATGAGCGCGTTAGCAACGCTGACCCCCTTCTTGTCGCTGATGAATTGAAACGCACAAATCAGATCAATCGGACGGGCGGCGCAGGCTATCTGTATGAACTCCAAGCACCGATTGTGGAAACGGAGAGCACAGAGTTTTATGCCGATATTCTGCATGAAAAGGCGACGCGCCGCCAGCTCATCCAAGCAGGTGCCGCAATTCGAGATCTGGCACAAGACGAGAGCATAGAACTCGCTGAGGTACTCAACCAATCTCAAGAATCAGTCTTTGAACTCGGACAAACTGATGCGCATCGCGGATTTCAGCCTATTAATCCACTCGTCACGACCAGTATCGATGCAATTGAAAAATTAATTCACAAGCAAGAACGGTTCTTAGGTGTTCCCACCGGGTTTATGGATTTCGATCACATGACATCCGGGTTGCAGCCTGGCAACTTTATCATTATTGCTGCGCGCCCGAGCATGGGAAAAACGACCTTGGTCCTGAATATGGCGCAGAATATCGCAATTGACCAAGAACGTCCGGTTGCCGTTTTTAGTTTGGAGATGCCAGCACAGGATATCGTCATGCGGATGCTATCTGCTGAATCTCGTATCGATTTTGGACGGCTCCGAACCGGTAATTTTAGCGAGGATTATTGGCGCCCCCTGACAGAAGCTGCGAGTCGATTATCTGAAGCACCTATTCTCATTAATGATAATCGAGGCCTTACCGTTCAAAGTCTACGTGCCGAAGGACGACGACTTAAAGGTGAACATGGGGACCTCGCACTTATTATCGTTGACTATTTGCAACTGCTCAGAGGGACAGGCAGGTACAATCAGCGTGAACAGGAAATCTCCGAAATATCACGTGCTTTGAAAGTCCTCGCATGGGAACTCAACGTCCCGATCGTTGCTTGCTCACAGTTGAGCCGTGAAGTGGAACGCCGCCCGGACAAACAACCCCAACTTTCAGATTTACGCGAATCCGGCGCAATTGAGCAGGACGCGGATCTCGTTGCTTTTTTATACAGAGAAGATTATTACGAAGATGAAGATGCTGGCGATCGTGTTGAAGCAAACCTGATGATTAAAAAACAGCGTAACGGACCGACCGGAACTGTCGTTCTCTATTTTACTAAAAAGCAGATGCGGTTTGAAAATCCAAGTTAAACAGAAACATGAATCAGCAATCCGCTACGCGCGAAGCCTCCGGTCGGTTTCGGGCCCACCCAATATTAAGAAATATCAAAATTCGGTTGCACAATGTGCTTTCCGAAGTAGGGCAAGCCTTTACGCTCTTTTTTCAAACACTTTTTCAAATTTTCCGTCCTCCCTTACAGTTCGATCTACTCGTGAAGCAGTTGTTGTTGATCGGTTTTAACTCTTTGGCTGTTGTTATGGTATCAGGGTTTTTCACGGGGATGGTCTTAGGTGTTCAGGGCTACATTCAACTCAAACCCTATGCCGTCGAAGGATCCGTCGCAAGATTCGTCTGCGTTTCGATCGTCAAAGAACTCGGACCGATGATTACTGCCTTCGTGCTCGCTGGACGGATCGGGGCTTCAATTACCGCTGAACTTTCAACGATGAAGGTTACCGAACAGATCGATGCCCTTGAAGTGATGGGAACAAACCCCGTTAAATATTTGGTCGTCCCACGTTTTCTCGCGTGTTCTATTATGTTACCGACCTTGACGATCTTCTCAACCTTTGCAGGTATTGCTGGTGGGTTTATTGCTGTTGTTACCTTCTTTGATGTCAATGGCTACTTTTTTCTTTTGGAGGCTCAAAAAAATCTTTTCGTCGGTAGTGTGCTCATTAGTTTAATTAAGGCAACCTCCTTCGGAATGGCGATCGCTGCAGTTGGCTGCTACAAAGGGTTTAGCATCTCGACCGCAGGCGGTGCTGAAGGTGTTGGCATTGCTACAACCGGCTCCGCTGTTATTTCGCTGATCACTATTCTTATTTTAGAC
>VXXH01000603.1 GCA_009835515.1 Candidatus Poribacteria bacterium | reverse complement strand
GTTAAAATGCCTTGTTATATCGGTTTTTAGGGGAAATTCCACTTTTTTTTAAACATTTTACTTGACAAAACGTTTTAACATAGTGTATCATTAACAGTTGTATTATTTTATCAAGCCTCATAAAAGGAGAGGAGAACGATGGAAGCCGAATTTCTCGGTGAAACGACAAGTATTGAAAGTGTTGATCCTTATATGGATGCGACCTATCCAGCAGATGAAGCAGACCCCCCAGAGAGTTATAAGGGGAGCGATCAGAGCGCCCTAACGAGTTGGCTTCGAAGCGTAGCAGGTCACCGCCTGCTAACGCGTGAAGAAGAGGTTGAGTTAGCGAAGCGAATTGAAGCTGGTGAAACAGAGACTGGTTATAATGCGGATGCGGAGCAAGCAAGAGATCAACTTGTACAAGCAAATTTACGGCTCGTCATTTCAATTGCTGTGAGGTACCAAGGACACAATGTCCCGCTCGAAGATCTGATTCAAGAAGGCAATATTGGACTGATTAAAGCAGCGAGTAAATTTGATTATAGGAAGGGTTTTAAGTTCAGTACGTACGCGATCTGGTGGATTAAACAGGCGATTATGCGTACGCTTGATAATTTTTCTCGCTCAATTCGACTCCCGTCCTATGTAGTTGCGAAGATGAATAAGTTTGACGCTGTCTACGCGACACTATGCCAAGAGCTGCAACGTGAACCTCGACGCGACGAAATAGCCGAAGCTTTAGACCTGTCGTTAAGGCAGGTTGAGGAAATTTTGACGTTTAACGCTGATGCGATTTCAATGGATTTACAACTTAGCGATGAACGCTCCGCCGCGACATTAGGTGATTTAATCGAGGACCCCGCGACCAGCGGCGAGGAAGGTCCTATTGCAGAAATGATTAACGAAGATCTGATCGCCCAATTTCTTAAAAGACTACCGGACCGAGAACAGAAAGTCCTAAGGATGCGTTTTGGACTCGAAGATGGCGAACGTAAGACGCTGCGCGAAATTGGCGTTGCCTTGGAAGTTACCCGGGAGCGGGTACGACAACTGGAGATTGAGGCAATTAAACGATTGCGCGTGTTGTATGACGAAATGGGAGAATTCCAGTCAGATCAGGCTTGGGCAGGGAAAACGGCTGCATAACACTACTCACGGAAGGCAACTATGAAGAATTTCTTGAAGAAGCTCACGGGAAATGAACCCCCTTTGCTTACGGTGACAGAAGCCGCGCAAGAGAAGATTCACGCAGTGATAGAAGCCGAAGAAGTTGAAGTTGAAGGTCTACGTATTAGCATCCAAGGCAAAACTGCTACGGCATTCCAATACAGCCTCGGTTTAGCGACTGAAGCGCAAGCGGATGACATTGTTGTTGACTGTGAGAATTTTAATGTACTCGTCGATGCCGAAAGCGCGCCGGACCTTCAAGGTGCTGTCATTGACTATGTCGACGACCTGAATTCAAGTGGGTTTAACATCGAAAACCCTAACACGCCTACTTGGGATAATCCGAAGGCACAACAGATTCAGGAACTCATTGATGACCGGATTAACCCGGCTGTCGCCGCGCACGGTGGACAAATAGAACTTCTGAACGTTGAAGCGGATTCTATCTATATCCACATGGGTGGCGGGTGCCAAGGGTGTGGCATGGCAAATGTCACGCTCAAACACGGCATTGAAGCGATGATTCAGGAAGTCTTTCCTGAAATTAAGCACGTGATTGATACAACTGATCACGCTGCTGGGGACAATCCGTATTACTCCCCAAGCAAAGGATAACGCTAACACGGATAACATAGATGGGCGGATAAGAACATCCGCCCGTTTTTGTTTTTAACCTGACACAACGCGTGCGCCAAGGTTGTTCGCCTGTGTAATAAAGCAGGTCCCACCATCCGGTAGTGTCTTCAGGAATGCTTCGGTCTCCAGTTTTAGTCTATCAATATCCTTCGCTATCACGCAAATCGCCGGTCCCCAGCTACTCACCGCCGCCCCGAATGCGCCGTTGTCGCGCAAGTAGTCGAGTGTTAATTGAAGTTCAGAACCTTGTGCTTCAATTTCGACTTTCTTCCACCCAAAGGTCTGAATATTGTTTAAGGCTTTGCCAAAGTTGGACATATCACCTTCAATTAGGGCGGGAAGTATCTGTAGCAGTAAGATGTGTGAAAGTTTCTGGGCAACCCATTGTGGTTGTGGACACAACGTCCGAAACAGTTCTACCTCCGTATCGCCATAAATTCTCGAACAATTCGGCATCACGATTAGCAATGGCAATTCTGGAAATGAATAACGGAGTAAGATCGGTGGTGGTTGAATATCAGCAACAGCAGAGGAAGGGAGGAACGAAGCCTTTTCATCAGGGAAACGGTGTCCACCATCCACGATGAACCCGCCGGTATCAAACGCTGCGACGCCAATACCTGAAGTGCCACCGCGCCCGACAACCTGTGCGAGTTCTTGCACATCCAACCCGAATTGATACAATACATTGACAGCCTGCGCGATACCAAGTGCGAGTTGAGTTCCAGATCCGAATCCGCAATGCATCGGGATTTCAGATTCAAATGTTAACTTAATACCGGGGAAGGGATAGCTTTGTTGGAGGCGTTGGAGGACAGTGATCGCGCGTTCACGGTACACAGAAGCTGCGACCTCAATACCCGTTGCCATTTCAGCGATAATTTGGAAATTGGGTTCTGCAATCGCAAGCCCGAAGCCACCATCAACCCGTCCCAATGCGCCGTTCAAATCAAGCAGGGAAAAGTGTAAACGGGACGGGGTCGTAATTTTGACGTGGTTCATAGTTGTGCCGGGCTGAGTTTGGCTTGTGGCAGTGGTTTATAGTTGTAAGAGTAATAAAATGAGGTATCTGTTTTTAGGGAGCATTTCTATCAACAACGAGTGCGAGTGCGCCGCTACCAAAGATAACGTATTTGGTTGAGAGCCGATCGCGGTGCAAGGTAGTGCTTCGTGTATATCCACTTTCGCCGACCTGCTTTGCTGAGTTCATCACAGACATTACCGAGGTTGGCAAATTGGAGAATTCTTCACCTTGAATCGTCAACCCTGGTTGGCTAAGAAAGAGTTCAAAGATAATATCTGTATTGTTTTCATGCTGCTGTAAAACTTTAACAAGTTGATTGATATTTTTTGGACGAAAGTTAAGCGGTGCCCGTGAACGCTGCCATTGTGCGTCTGCAGTTGCGTTCATCGCCAACAAGGTAATAAGACCATCAGGGGTATCATTAGGAATCGTAATTGTCCCCATTAGCGTTATTGGATTCTCAAGGTAGGGTCGCAAAGTCATTATGACTTCAACTGTTTCGCCGGGGCGATAGCGTTGTTTATCAACCTGAATCCGCTCAATGCGCGCACTTCGTCGTTTATTCTCCAATTTCAAGTTAAGTTCTATTTTTTCAAACGCAACCGGTGTATAGGCATTATTGCTTAACTGTAATAGTGGGGTCCTAAGTACACTCATAACGCCATATTGAGGTGATCCTCCAGAGGAATAGACATTTTTATAAACGATTTCACGAGAAAGGAGGCCTGGCTGTGGTTTCAAGGTAATCGTTGTGCCGACAGTAAGCGTATGGTCTGCTGCAGCGAACTCCAACGCTCGAACGAGAGACGCTGCGCCAGCCTCAACATAGACGGGCGAAAAACTGCGGTGCCGAATTACCTCATAAGACCGATGATGTAGTCCGCCATCGGCAGTTTCCATATTGAGTGTCACTGGAATGTAGGACGGATGCTCACCAATGATGCCAGCGATAGCTGGTTGGCGGTCTTGCACTAAGGTCCCAATGATTTGTGTTGCAGAGGCTACTTTGGAAGATCTGAAGCGGCCTGGCATGATAAAGTGTACATACCCCCCAGAAATTGGAAGATTGACATTACCCTCACCATCCCTTGAGTGCCCGTAAGCAAGGAGTTCTTCTCCATCAATATAAGTAATCGTTCCGTAGCCAAAAGCGGTATAATCCCCCCTGGCGTAAGCGACCCCGACGATCTGCCCTTGTTCAACAGGCGACTTTTTTACTTCGCTGCCACCGCCCGGTGACTCAAGTGGCATCAGATTAAATTTGTCAAAAAGCGGTTTATAGAACCGCATCGTTTCAGAATTAACCCCGGACATAGCAACCGGTAGTGGGAGTT
>VXXH01000387.1 GCA_009835515.1 Candidatus Poribacteria bacterium | reverse complement strand
GTAACAGCCTTCCTTCATGAATTTGTCTCGACTTTACCAAAAAGTTGACGAACAAGAACACACAATTAAACCGTGATAATATCTAATAACATCATACTCATCGGAAACCCGTTTTTGACATCGGAAAAAACGGCGCGAAAACCCAATAATTAAAAAAACGAAAACCTAATAATTAAAAATATGGACTGGCTCCGTTTTGGCAACCCCGAATATCTCCATCTTCTATGGGCAGTGCCACCTCTAATTTTCTTATTTCTCTTTGGACTGCGACAGAAGCAGAATGGCTTGCTACGATTCCACAGCAATGTCGATCCCACACATCTAAAACACCATAGGATTCAAGCCGGATTGTTGCTCCTAAGTTATCTCTGCGTCACGCTCGCAATCGCGCGTCCGCAGTGGGGCGCGAAATCCGAATCAGTCGCTGAGCGGTTGGATGTTATAATAGCACTTGATATTTCAACCAGTATGCTCGCGGAAGATGAGAAAACCGTTCGGCGACTTGACCACGCCAAGGCATTCATATTCTCACTGTTAGATGAACTTGAGGGGGACAGGATCGGATTACTCTACTTTGCAGAGGCAAGTTTTGTGGTATGTCCTTTGACGAGTGATACTGTAACACTCAGGGAATTCTTGGAGGCGATAACCGCAGAAACGCTTGCGCACAGTGGCACCCGTATTCGTAACGCTATTGAAACAGCAATAGATCGACTTATTCCAGATCAAAATCGGACAACAATCACGTCCGATTTCGGTGGACAGAAGGTCCTGATTCTTTTTTCAGACGGAGAGGATCACGGACGAGAGGCAGTTGAGGCGGCGAAAACAGCGACCCAGAGAGGTGTGCATATCTATTGTGTCGGTGTTGGTAGCCCTGTCAGGTCTGTGCCTATACCGCTGCCGGGTGATACCGGGACAGAAACTACACCGTACAAGCGCGATGCCAACGGGCAACTCGTGCTCACAGCGTTAGATGAGACGCGCTTGCAAGAAATCGCCAAAGTTGGAGACGGCAACTATTACCATGCGACAGCAGGGATTACGCAGTTAGCAACGGATTTAGCACGGCTCGAAAAGCAAAAATTCAGAATCCGCGCTGATGGCGACTATCAAGAACGCTTCCAATGGTTTGTTGCTGCGGCGTTAATTTTGCTTATCTGTGAGGTGCTACACTTTACACTATTGTTTCGCAAACCCCGCCGTTAAAAACCGAGCAGTGTTGGTTAGGATTCGGTTGATATTACGATTTTTTCAGGGATAACCCACCTGGACGGAAACGCATCAAGAGGATGAGGATGATTCCGAAGATGAGGTATCGAGCGTTGCCAAATTGATAGGGAATGATAAAACCGGGTCTCAAAACTTCACCTAAAGAACCGAGAATCGCCGCGCCTATCATGGCACCTCTGATGCTTCCCATACCACCGAGGACTACCATACACAAGATCAGGATCGATTCCCAAAAATCAAAGAATGGCACACTGATACTAACCTGAAATTGGGCAACAAACCCACCTCCGAGTCCCCCAATTGCTGCACTCACTGCAAACGCCAGCGATTTATAACGACTGACGTTAATGCCCATACTTTCTGCTGCCTGTTCATCTTCACGGATAGCGACCCATGCTCTACCGACACGGGAATGCTGTAGTCGATAGGTGATAAAAATAACCAAGATTAGCAGGATGAGAATATGGTAGTAGTTATGCCAATTTTGATTGAAGGTTATTCCAAAAAACGTAGGGGCGGGAATACCACGCAGCTGACCGTTTGGCGCGCCAACCAACCACTGTTCGTTTCTGATAATACGGAAGAAGAGTTCGGCGAAGCCAAACGTAACAATAGCAAAATAATCGCCTGTAAGTCGCAAAGTGGGTGCACCGCGCAATAGTCCCCACACCGTCCCATGTAGCACAGCGAGTGGGAGGGCAATCCAATAACTAACCCCAAGCCTTGCCATCAATATTCCAGCAGTATAACCACCGATGAGATAAAAACAGACATAGCCGAGATCCAGCAATCCAGTAAATCCGCACACAATGTTCAGACCGACTGCGAGGAGCATGTAGACGCATGCACGAACGATAATCCGTAGCATATACTCTCCGCCTGGCCAGCCGAGATAGATATCGTACCGTGACAGGAAATCGACGATGTCGTCTATTCCATACATCAACAGCGGTAGAAAACAGATCAGTAAGCCAAAGATAATGTTTTTTTGTGTGAATTTATCTTTCATGCTAAGCCCGCGTTCCGGTTGATTTTCCAAACAGTCCGGATGGACGAATAACGATCACTGCGATCATGATTATATATGCAATTGCTAACCGGTATCCTGAGGAGATATAGCCTGCCCCAAAAACTTCTGCTAAGCCGATGATGATACCGCCAAGCATTGCGCCTGTAATGTTCCCAATGCCGCCAAGAACGGCAGCTGCAAACGCTGCAACCCCTTTGTAATATCCCATAGTAGGTGTAATATTTTCGCTCAAGCCTACCATTATGCCAGCAATTGCCCCTAAAGCGGAACCAATAGCAAATGTTACCGCAATGACTTGGTTTGTCTTGATTCCCATTAAATTTGACGCTACACGGTTTTGTGCACAAGCCCGCATTGCTTTCCCTATTTTGGTCAGGTAAATCAGTCTGTTTAGACCGATCATTAAAACAACAGCCAGTAAGAGAATAAACACATCACGATAAGGGAGGATACCGCCGCCAGGCAGCGGTATGGCGTTTAAAATCTCGCCTGTTTGCATATTTACTTCGCTGACGAGGAATGCTGGCAGCGTTTCGGTTGGAAATAGCCGGGGCCTCGCTGACCAAATCATCCGGGCGAGGTTTTGTAACACGAGGGAAATGCCTATCGCTGTAATCAATGCCGATAAACGCGGCGCATCCCGAAGGGGTCGGTACGCTACGAGATCTATCAACATCCCTAACAGTGCACATAGGAGCATACTGGCGGGTAATGCTATCCAAAACGGTATATTGAAAACCGTTATAAGCATCAGGGCGAGGTAAGCCCCAAACATAAAAATCTCGCCATGTGCAAAGTTAATCAACTGGATAATGCCATAGACCATGGTATAGCCAACAGCAATAAGCGCGTAGATGCCACCTAACACCAACCCGTTAATAAATTGTTCCAATAATTGCGCCATAATTAACTTCTTCGGGTGTTAACCTTGTAAAGAACAGACTCCGAACATTACACAGAACCTCTTATTTCAACTCAGACAGCTGTTTCTCAGCGGCAACAAACTGTCCATCTTTCACAATTTTCACGTAAGCGGGTTTGTTAACGGTATCACCTTTTATATCAAAATAGGTTAACCCCGTAATCCCTTCGTAACCTTTTTCAGGTGCGTCTAAGGATGCTAAATGCTCACGGATGGCTTTTCGGTTATCTTCAATGGATGCTTCGGCGTTATAAGTTTTTTCAAGGGCTTCTTTAATCATTCCAACAGCATCGTATGTCAATGCGGCCCATGTATCTGGGGCTACACCGTGAAGTGTCTCAAAATTAGCTGCCATCTGTTGTGCCTCTGCGCCGCCTGCGCCAAATGTAAAAGGTGTCGTTAGATAAGTGCCCTCTGCGGCGGAGCCTGCTATTGTGAGGAAATCTGGTGAATCCACGCCATCCGCCCCGAAAAATTGGGCGGTAATCCCAGCTTCACGTCCCTGTTTAACGATTAAACTTGCTTCCGTGTAGAGTCCAGAGATAAAAATAGCGTCAGGATTTTTGGCTTTAATGCTCGTGAGTTGTGCCTTAAAATTGGTGCTATCTCTTTCATAGGCTTCCGAAGCGACGAGGGTAAGTCCGATTTTCTCGGCTTCCGCCACAAAAGCGTTTCTTAAACCGCGCCCGTAAGCATCATTATCAAAGAAGACAGCAACCGATTCAATACCCGTCAAGACGTTATCAAGGTATTGCGCAATGAATTTTCCCTGAAAACCGTCGTGGTACAAATTTCGGAAAGTCCATGGGCTTCCTTCACAAACTTCCACAGCCGTTGAACCGGGGGACAGTTCAACAATACCTGCCCGGTCATAAATTTCTTGACCGGCTAATGAGCAGTCACTATTAAAATGTCCAACAACAGCGAGAATTTGGGGGTTGTTGGCGATGCGTTCTGCCA
>VXXH01000009.1 GCA_009835515.1 Candidatus Poribacteria bacterium | reverse complement strand
ATAGGAGAGATTGTGAATAAATCTAAATCCAAATATGCAAAAAAATGTTGCCTCGCCAAAAAGTTAGTGACCCCATTCAACAGAACGATTGCCAACGGAAACCATATTTTAGGTGTCCAGTTGCAGATAATTTTGAAGAGCTGCATGTTGTTCCCTTCTTTCTATGGAAACTTCGGGGTTACAAACCCCTCCTACCAAACCGTGAGTGCAGTGCCCGCAACCCTTACTCAGGCTTAGTGTGTGTCAATATGAGAAAAATAAGGCTTCATGTCCCATAATAGAATAGTGCCATCGTAGCTGCCACTTGCTAACAGGGTGCCATCCGGTGAAAAAGCGAGCGACTGAATATCGGTGGGATGGCTCCAGAAGGTAGCGAGATTTTCACCCGTGGTAACTTCCCACAAACGGATGGACACCTTATCAATACCTAATCTATCTAACCACCATGCCCCTGAAACGAGATACCTTCCACACGGAGAAAAGGTTAACGCTCCAGCTCTCCCGCATCCTTGTGGCAAACATATCACCATACGGATCTCATAAGTTGTCGTATCCCAGAACCAAATTTGCCCCCCCACATTGCCTGCAATCAGGTCGCCATTCGGAGAAAAAGCAATTGCTTTTGTTGGGGTACGCTTATCTTCCGAACCCTTCTCTAATGATTTGAGTATCCTTTGAATTTGGCGGTCGTCGCCTTTATATTTCGTAGCATCTCGGGGGCGGTTTGAGGAGAGTTCAGCGATTTGCTCACCGTTTTCAATATCCCATACCTGGGCTTTTTCTTTCTCATGCGCACTTACAAGGTGCTTTCCATCCGGTGAAAAGGCGATTGACCAGCTGCAATCCCTTTCTTCCGTAAGCATTTGGAGTTCATAGTCGTGTTCGACATCCCATACACCTAAAACACCGTTAGCATCCGCGCTCACCAGTAGATCGCCTTTTGGAGAAAAAGCGACAACAAAAAGGGACGCTTGATGTCCAGTGAGTTCAACCGGTGGTGCTTCCGGTTTTTCAAGATTCCAGACTCTCACAATTTTATCATAAGAGGTGGCTGCCAATTTGTTGCCACACGGTGAAAAATCAATAGAGCGGATCGCCTCACGACTTTCACACCTGAATGTTGTTTGCAGTTTTAATTTCTGAACGTCCCGCAGATGAATCTCACCTGACCAATATCCTGCAGCCAGTGTCTGCCCATCCGGTGAAAATTTTACGGAACCGCACACAGAATAGTGATCCCGGATAGCAGGAGATTGGGGCGCGGGATCCCCGATATTCCAAGTTTGCAGTATTGTATCTGTACCGCCAATAACTAACTGCGAACCCGTCTGTGAAAAATGGAATCTCCGAACCGTTTCTTTATACGTTAAGGTCGCTACCTTTCTGCTACGTTCCACATCCCAAACCGTAAAAGTCGTTCCAGAGGCCGTCGCAGCAAGTAAGATGCCGTCAGCGGAATAGGTGTACAGCACTAATCTTGTCGCCTCTGGCATTGATGAAATAATAGGTCGTGAGTCTTTAGTGGTGAGTTTGTCAATTTCCCATTTGTGGAGACCGCCATCCCAATCCACCGAGATTAGGAACTCGCCGCACGGTGAAAGAAGCAGGTAAATCACCATAGCCGAATGTCCGGTGAGATGCGCACGACGTTCACCTGTTTCGATGTCCCAGACTGAAAAGGTGTTTTCGGGGGTTCCGCCTATGAGGATCCTTCCATCTGGAGAAAAAGCAAGAGGAATAGCAGGAGGCCGATGGCGGGGCTGCAGTTCTTCGTCAACGGTAAACTTTGCGATCTGTTCGCCGGTTTCGATATTCCAGACGTAAACGGCATCGTATCTTCCGCCAGAAGCGGCTAAGCATTGCTCATCGGGTGAAAAAACGAGCTCAGTAACTCGGTCAAATCGACCCATCCGTTGCATTTTTGAAAGACAACGATGATTCTGCACATCCCAAATTTTAATCCCACCGTCTGAATTGCCAGTGGCAAGCAGCGCACCCGCCGATGAAAATTTAAGGGCGGAAAGCATCCCGCGTTCTGTTTCCCATAGTGCGACGGGCTTCATCGTGGCAAGTTCATACCACCATAGTCCAATCTTTGTTCCGACAAGGAGATATTTTCCATCTGGCGAAAATTCAAGCGAACTTATTATCCCGCGCCCTAATCGGGCAATCGCCCCTTCTGGGAGTGCCCAAGTGGTGGTGTCTGTGTCTACGTCTATTCTTTGGGAAGTCATCTTGCCTTAATTCGTCCCCATGTTGTTGTTGCTTTTCCATAAGGTTGGACGGGTAGGAGTTCTCCAGCCATTGATAATTTTATATCATCTTCGGTTAGGACACTGCTCCAGATTCTGACCTCATCGATGAGGCCGTTCCACGTTTGGGCGTACCCTTGATTGAGTGTACCGATCCAGATAGGTTCTTCACCCCTGCTAACTTCATTTTCGGGATGGTCTATTTCGTTTTCGAGTTCACCGTTGACGTAGAGCAGTTGCTTCTTTGTTTTGCCGTCATACACGTAAGCGAGATGCATCCATTTTTTATCTTCTAAGATGGATTTCGATGAAATTTGTTGGCCGTCCTTGGCGTTAACCCTTGCCCAGAATTTACTCTCGTTCCACGAAAAGAGATTGTAAACATCTCCGGCCTGCCATCCTGCGCGCTTAGAAACGATCCCTCTGGCGAGGGCATCTGTTCCAAAAGGTTGAACCCAGGCTTCAACTGTCAACTGTTTCATGCCTTCGAGATCGGCAGTATGTGCGACTTCGACAAAATTCTTTGCGTCTCCGTCAAATTCAAGTGCGCCGTTGATTTTGCCCTTGACCCATTTCAAATTACCGTTGATGCTGGCTTTATTTCCGTTGCCAGAGGCATCTTTCGGGGTTTTCCCCGCACCATCATCAAAGGGTAAATAGAGCCGTAATGTCCCTTCATCGACTGCTTGTGCCGTGTAGATACCGACAACAAACAGGAGTGTCAGCGCAAAAGAAAGTATGCGCATAGTAGTTCCTCCTTGCTTATTAAATTAGAGCTTCTTCGGTTTCTCACTGCCTCGTTCACACTAATTTCTCCGAACAACAACTTTCGCAGTAACGTTCAAGAATGCCTTAAGGCATCCAAAGATTCCATTCCTCTTTTTTCTCCCATCTGCGGCATGCGAGACATAAACACATATATCGAATTGCAAAGCGTGGGGCTGAACTGACATTCATTGTGCCGGCATGTGGTAACAGGTGGTGAAAAAATAGGACATCTCCCTGTTTGACAACGACCTCTATGGGTTCGCCTAAATCCATCTCTTGAAACTGTGCCCCCATATCATGGATATGGTTAGAGAACCCTGGATTATTTTTGCGGAATTCACGGATGCGTTGTGGACCTTCGGGCCATATTATGGTCGTTCCGCTGTGCGCCTTCGCATCGGTGAGATAGGTTAGACTGGTCACTCGAAACGTCCCTGGATCTAATCGCAAATCTCGGAAGCCTCCATCTAAATGCGGCGACGGTCTTTTCCACTCGGCTGAAACGGGGAATTTATTGATTGCCCAGATGCCATCAGGATGCTGCCTTTCACAATGTGGGATCTCTGGGTATTCAGCGGCGAGCTGTTTGAGGATAGCGAGATAATCGGGTGTGCAACATGCTAAAAGATCTGGATGGGTGACACCGAAAAGTTCGGTACGAGCGCCCGCACTCTGCATGTAAAACTCAGAGTGGGGTGGATGTTTACTTTGTATAGCAAGTTCTGACTTGCCAGCTGCGTTAGAAGGTTCCCATGAACTTGGATTATCGGCATCCATTCTCATCATGTGCCACATCGCTTCCCTTGCTTTTGTGACAGTTTCTTGTGGAATTAATCCGGAAAAAAGTAGATAGCCTTCTTCTTCAAATTGTGCTAATTGGTGTTCTGTAAGCATATTTGCCCCCGGACACTTTGAATTGGTTAGAAGGTTAATGATAGGATACAAGGAATTCGTTTTTTGACATACGCCTTCGCTAAAGCAGCGTGATTCTTGAAACCCGCCTGCGCAAGGAACGCACGCCAAAGCGTGATTGAGTTACTGAAAATATTCTAACGTTTCTGGGTATTTCATGAAGAAAAAGGACGAAAACCACGACACGGTTTATCTTTTTTTCTGCGGTTATATCC
>VXXH01000522.1 GCA_009835515.1 Candidatus Poribacteria bacterium | reverse complement strand
CATATCTACTTTAAAGACACGGAGAGTCGGTTCATCCGAATCAACCGTTCTTTGGCAGACCAGTTCGGTTTAAAAAACCCCACAGACGCAGTCCATAAAACGGATTTTGATTTCTTTACGCGTGAACATGCGCAACAAGCCTACCAAGACGAGCAAGACGTTATTGAGTCTGGGAAACCCATGGAAGGGAAGCAGGAAAAAGAGACATGGCCCGATGAACAAGATACGTGGGTGTCAACGACAAAAGTGCCGATTCGCGATAGAGATGGACGGATTATAGGCACCTGCGGCATTTCACGAGACATCACCGAATACTATCGCGCCCAACAGGCAGTTCGCGATTCCGAAGCGAACTGGCGGTCACTTGTTGAAAGTGTACCTGATATTATCTCAACGCTGGACCTGGATTATCGCCTTCAATTTGTCAACCGACTGCCCCCTACCCTTGAATTAAAACCTGAAGATCTCGTTGGAAAAAGCGTTTTTGATTTTCTGCCTGAAGAACATCATCAACGCATCAAGGAAGCCTGCGCAAAGGTCATCGAAACTGGCGAACTGGCTACCTATGAAGTTCAGGGACTGATAAGTGGGTATTGGTATGCCTCCTGTATTGGTCCGATTCAGCAAGACGGTGAGCTCGTTGGGTTCGTGATGGCATCAACGAATATCACAGATCGAAAGCAAGCGGAAATTGAGTTACAACATAGTGAAGAACGTTTCCGTCGAGCAGTTCTGAACGCGCCACTGCCTATCATGATTCATGTTGAGGATGGGGAAGTCCTGCAAATTAGCCGGGCATGGACAGAATTAACAGGGTACACCCTTGAAGATATACCTACAATCTCAAAGTGGTTGGCGCAGGCGGATAGCGAAGAAACTGAGGAAATCAAAGCACATCTTTCACAGCTGTATCGTTCCACGGAACGCGTAGCAGAGGGTGAGTATGTAATTATTACCCAGTCCGGTGAAAGGCAGGTTTGGGAGTTTAGTTCGTCATTGCTTGGGACACTTCCCGATAAAAGGCAGCTTGGCATTAGCATGGCATTGAATATTACAGAGCGGATAAAAACCCAAAAAGCGATGCAACACGCCAAGGAGACTGCCGAATACGCGAGTCGCGCGAAGAGTGATTTCCTCGCGAACATGAGCCATGAGCTGCGGACACCCTTAAATGCGATCATCGGATTCGCTGAGATCCTGCGCGATGAACTTGTCGGAAGTATCAACGCCGAGCAGAAGGAATGCGTCAATGATATTCATATTAGTGGTCAACATCTGCTGGAGATGATTAACGACATTCTCGATCTTTCAAAGATTGAAGCCGGGAAAATGGTGCTGCAATTGGAAACATTTTCTATTGTGGAAGCCGTTGAAGAGGTGAACACGATTATTACTGCGCTCGCTGTAAAGAAGCAATTAGATCTCGACCTGAACTATAACCGGGATTGCATGATTGAAGCGGACCGGGTTAAATTTAAGCAAATCTTCTATAATTTGTTATCCAATGCAGTAAAATTTACACCAGAAGGCGGCAAGGTCGCGACCCAATTGAAGGTCAGCGAGACAGAACTGTGCGCCGAGGTTGTGGATACAGGTATAGGCATTTCCGAGACAGATCAAGCAAAACTGTTTGCGCCGTTTACACAGATTGATACCTCGAAATCTCGGCGGTATGGGGGAACTGGGCTTGGTTTGGCGTTGACACATAGGCTTATCATGTTGCATGGCGGTGAAATCAGCATCAAAAGCCAAGAAGGGAAAGGAAGCAGTTTTACTTTGAGAATCCCTCTGCAACAATTAAAAGGCGGTACCGACGCTAAATCTGATACAGAGGCGTAATGCACTAAAGCACAGTGGTCTGGTACGACACTACTGCTGGTTTGAACAAAGGACAACTCGTGAAAACTGAAAACCTACCTCCAGCTGAAGGACAGCCAGAAACGCCCAAGCGGATCTTAGTAATTGAAGATCAAGAGTTGAACCGAAAAGTTGTGCGGATTGTCCTACAATCAAGAGGCTATACAGTTGTGGAAGCGACTGATGCTGTGGAGGCACTCGCCAGCTTAGAAGACGCGATACCACAACTGATTCTCATGGATATTGCCTTACCCGGACAAAGTGGTGAAGATTTAACAAAACGGATCAAAGCGAATCTGGCGTGGGTAGATATACCCATTATCGCGCTAACGGCTGCAGCGATGTCTGGCGATAAAGAACGTATCCTCAAAGCTGGATGCGATGATTATCTCAGTAAGCCGATTGACATTAAGGTACTCGTCGAACGTGTAGAGACTCATCTCAGAAGGACAGAGGCATGAACGATGAAATGACTTCTGAACAACAAGAAGCCCCGAAAATCCTCGTTGTTGATGATGAACCGAGAAATGTCAAAATTCTCCAAATTCAACTCAAGGCGCGAGGCTATACGGTTTACACAGCCGCAGATGGACTTGAGGCACTTGATGTTGTAGAGAAAGAGATGCCAGATCTCATCTTATTGGATATCAACATGCCAAGGATGGACGGTTTTGAAGTTGTCAAACAAATTCGAGCAGATGAAGCCACTGAGTTTATCCCGATTGTGATGATAACCGCGCTACGCGATACACGCGAAAATCGGATCAATTCTATTGAAGCAGGTGCTGACGATTTTATTGAAAAGCCTTTTGATAGTTTGGAAGTGCTGGCACGGGTCCGATCCCTATTGCGAATTAAACACTACCAAGACACACTCGCGAAGCATAACGCTCGATTGGAAGAAGAGCTCCAAATGGCACGGAGCATTCAGGAAATATTAATTCCACAGGATGGGGTATTGGAATTATCCGGATTCCGTATCGCTTCGCGTTGCTGTCCTGAAATGGCAGTCGGTGGGGATTTCTTTGATATATGGGAAATTGCACCGAACCGGCTCGGGATTTTTATTTCTGATGTTATGGGACATGGCGTTTCAGCTGCGTTCGTAACAGTTTTTATTAAAACGGTTTTGGCAGAATTCCAGCAACAGGTTGAGGATAATCCAGGATACCTTCTTGAAATCCTAAATACCCGTTTTAATGATTTGATTAGTTCACGGCTGTTTATGTTTGCAACGGCTTTCTGCGGTATCATTGATCTTGACAAAGGCGAACTTATCTGTGCAAATGCCGGGCATTCATTCCCATTTTTGTACAATACAGACCGGCAGACCTACGACATCATTGGTGATAAGCACACGGGAAACGGGCTCGGCATTTGGCAGGAATCGGTTTATGAAACCGTACAGTATCCATTTGACCTGTCGAGTAAAATGTTTCTCTATACAGACGGTGTTTATGAAGCGAAAAACCCACAGGGTGAAGAATTTACGGTAGAGCGTCTCCAAAAATTGGTATCCGCTTGTACGGACCAGTCTGCTGCGAAACTCATTGCTACCATCTCGGAAGCTATTGATGTCTTCACCGATACCTGTCCTAAAGAAGACGATCTAACGCTCATTGCTATTGAGGTTGCGAGGGAAGGCTAAAGTTTAGGGGGGCTGGATTTTAGAGACCAAAAACAACTCGGACATCGGTGCCGCCTACCGAGTTGGGATGCATTTCGTGGGTATCCGCGAGCGATTTGGCGATGAAAATACCGTGTCCACGTTCACTGCTTGGTGAACGGTTCTCTTCGATTTCCGAGAGCCTTTCTTGTGTTAACCAACTTTTTTCTCCTGCCTGTGGTGAACCCGTATCTCTCACTAAAATCTCGAGGGAGTGCGTGTCAATCCTGATTTGTAATTTAACGCCAACCGTAGCATCAACTGAGCCATGATGTATTGGGTTGCTGCAGATTTCATCAAGCACGAGTTGGATGTCTGCCACACGTTTTCTGGAGAATCCGAGGCTTTGTGCGAGGTTTCCAATAAATGCCCGAATTGGTTCTATATAGAAGACAGTGCTCGGAATTTTGAATTTAATATCTGATTTTGCCATGTGCTAAAATCTGTTTCGTTTTAAAATGCGGCAAGGGCACTGTTTTCTGACTCATAGATTTCGACAACACTGGAAGCACCGATCAGATTGAAAGTGCGTGTTAGGTTGTCGGCGAGCGCGCAAATCTTAAGGTCCCCACCGTTTTGACGAAGCCGTTTTGCAACACCCACCAAGGCACCCACAGCGGTACTG
>VXXH01000404.1 GCA_009835515.1 Candidatus Poribacteria bacterium | reverse complement strand
GTATGGTAAATGGGTGCAGTTTATTCAAACGCACGTAACTTAACACGAAACTCACGTAAAAGTGAGATTCATTTCTCTTAGGAGATTGAACAGCATGAAAATGATGATGGTATTCGCAGGATTTGTGTTGATGATAGCCTATTGTGTTATCGGAAACCCGATCAATATGGCAGAGGCGGAGGAAGTCTTGGGAACAGGAACGGAATCCCTGTTAGGAGGAGACCTAACCGACCCCGAAGACGATGGTGACCCTGAAGCAGATGAGGGTTACAACGCCACTTTCACAGCCAACGAGGAACCCGGATTCGCGGGTGGGGAATTTTCGTTTAACGTTTTCGATAACATCCTTGGCCCCGGCAATGACAAATGGTGCTGCGGACGTGGGGGCGGCATTCCAGAGGAAGGTCTACACATAACCGCTGAGTTTGAGGAGCCGTACGGATTGACCCACTTCACGGTATCTTCAGCGAACGATGTCCCTGCAAGGGATCCTACAGTGTGGGAAGTTCAGGGGTCGAACGACGGCGAGGATTTCACGACGATCTATTCTCACGACGGGGATAGCTTTTGGACTGAGCGGCTGCAAGTCGTTCTTTTTGAGGCAGGTGAAGATTTCGACGTTCAAGAAGTCGGGTATCGTTTCTTTCGGCATGTCACTTTTGACACCGCATCGAACCCGGCTGGTGCGTACTTTCAAATTGGCGAAATTGAGTACTTCGGCGATGCTAATCTTACCGCCGTAGACCCTAAAGCCAAGCTCACGACCACATGGGGACACCTCAAAAACGTCCGATAAGCGCAAATATTGGACATTTTCTAAATCGGAAACCTGAATCGAGTAATAACCTGGTTTGGGTTTCCGTTTTTCATATCCGCACAAAGGTCCAAAACCCTTCCTTAATTGCGGTTTTCTGCGGGTAGGTTCTTTATTTAGGTCTGAAGATCGCGAGCGACAAGAAATACGCAGAAATACCCAGGCAAAAACACCCCTATTAATACGCAAAAACACCCCAAGCAAAAATACCTCGCTCCTACAAAGATATACTTCACCTTTTGCTTGACTTTACGTAAAAAGTTATGGTATTATTACTCTATACAGGCACCAAGTTATAAACAGATACAAGCAATTACCCATAAGTAAGCAAATAAACCCTATTGTGTATCTTGGGGGAGTCTATCTATGATCTCGTTCAATCGTATCCCACAATACCTCTGCCTAACATTGATATTGATCCTCATTGCCTTCGCTGCCAAACCGGGTGAAGAGATCCCTTCCGGTTTTGCGCAAGAGGGTCTCCCATTCTTGAAAAAATACTGCTTCAGCTGTCACGCTGGCGATGAACCTGCCGCCGAACTTGCGCTCAACGCATTTTCAGATGATCTGTCGCTCATTGAAAACCGTGATGTCTGGGACCGGGTCTTAGATATGGTAACAACAGGCTATATGCCACCATCGGAGAGTGAGCATCACCCAACGATGGAAGCATCTGATGCCTTTGTTGCGCATATTGAGGCGATTTTTGAACACGCAGACCGTACGGCGAAACCGGATCCAGGGCGAATAACGGTTCGCCGACTCAATAAAGTCGAATACAAAAATACCGTTCGAGACCTGCTCGGCGTTGACTTCGATCCCACCGAAAATTTCCCCGCCGATGATGTCGGACACGGATTTGATAATATCGGTGATGTGCTGACAATGTCGCCGCTTTTGATGGAACGCTATCTTGAAGCGGCAGAAGCCATCGCGACGCGTGTCATTTTAGTGGAACCGCCACCGCCATCGAAACGCTACCAAAGAGGATCGCGTCTCAATCCACGCCACGATGATGTCCCTGATCAACGTTTCCGACTCCTCAACCCAACGGCTACAGAGGCGTGGAAATCTGGTCCCTTTACGACAGGTGCGACCTTTTTCAAGATGTTCCCTGATGAAGAAATCATCTACAAGGCAACACTCTACGCTGAGACCGATAGTGAAACCCCCGTTGAAGTCGCCCTATTTATTCAAGGTGAGGCATTAGAGGAGGTTTCTCCACCAGAAGCACTTGCACGCTTGGTTGGCGTAGACCCAGCAGCGGATAACGGGATTAAGATTCTAAAAACCTTTGAGATTACTTCCCGCGACCCAAAAAAAAATCAGACGATTGAGTTTCTTGTTACCGGGATCCCGCACATCGAGAACGCGGGAATTGCGATGGTTAAACCGACAGAAGGTGAACCGTCGGCGAAACTACAGATTCGGACACTCTGGGCGGAAGGTCCGTTGGACACTCGCCCTGACACCCAACTCGAAATTTTGGCATGTACACCGGACATCCCGCAAATAGAGCAGACGCGTGAAGTGTTGACCCGCCTGCTTCGCCGTGGTTACCGTCGCCCACCGACTGAAACCGAAATAGAGCCGCTCGTGCAGTTTGTAGGCGCGATTCAAGCCGATGGTGCGAAGTGGGAAGCAAGCATTCAGGAAGCGATTAAAGTTATCCTCTGTTCACCGAAATTCTTGTTCCGGTTGGAGTTAGATGACCGTCCGCAAGGTCCAGAGCCATACGCGATTGACGAATTCCAACTTGCCTCACGGCTCTCCTATTTCTTGTGGCGGAGTATGCCGGATGATGAACTCTTTGAACTCGCATCGCAAAATCAGTTGACTGCGAATCTTGAAGCAGAAGTTAAACGGATGTTGGCGGACCCGAAAGCGACAGAAATGGCACGCGACTTTGGCACGCAGTGGCTACAAATCCAACGGTTGGCAACAGTTACCCCTGACCGTGAACGATTTCCGCACTTCCGTCGTAGGTGGTTAACCGCGATGCTAAAGGAGACAGAACTCTTCCTCGAATCTATCTTCCGTGAGGATCGGAGCGTCCTTGATTTACTTGACGCAGATTATACCTTCCTTAACCAAGAATTGGCGAACCATTACGGTATTGCTGACACCAAGGGGAACTGGAAGTATCAGGAGAAAACTGTTCCGGGTGGTGAAGCGATTAAGGGCAGTGCGTTTCGGCGCGTTGCCTTGCAAGGCACCTCACGCGGCGGTATACTTACCCATGCGAGTGTGCTGACGGTGACTTCTAACCCGACGCGTACTTCGCCTGTCAAACGCGGACGTTGGGTTTTGGAGCAGATCCTCGGTACACCGCCGCCACCGCCGCCGCCCGATGTCCCGGAATTGGAAGAAGATAAGGCAGAGACTTCGGCAACAACCTTGCGAGAACTGCTCGAACAGCACCGAGAAGACCCCGCTTGTGCTAATTGTCACGCGAAAATGGACCCCATCGGATTCGCGCTCGAAAACTATAACGCTATCGGTGCATTTCGGAAAAAAGATGGCGGCTCGGAGATTGATACAACCGCCGTACTTCCAGATGGCACCACTTTTGACGGTATAGCAGACCTAAAGCAGATACTTAAAGACAGAAAACCGGAATTTGTGCGATGCCTGACGGAGAAGATGTTAACCTACGCTTTGGGTAGAGGCTTGGAATATTACGACCGACCCACTGTTGAGCAAATCGTAGCGCAGCTCGAAGCCGAAGGCTACCGGAGCTCCGTACTGATTACTGAAATCGTTAAAAGTGATCCCTTCCGTTTGCGACGCGGTTTTTTAAATTAACGCCAAGCGCGAAATAACAAGATTCGTTAAACAACGTTATTCGATATATATCCCGCATTGCTCCGCTGTCGCAATGCTGCTGGCACTCTGTTACTTAAGACGAGGAACAGATATGACGCGAATTATCAGTAATTTCGTTCTGCTTGCTATCATAATTCTACAACCGAGTTGTTATATATCTGGTTATCAAACAGTGAATAAAAATCCGACTTCACAGCGGGAGAAAAAATACGCCTCTCACTTGGCGTTGGAGGAAAAATATTCTGTTTATTTGGATGCTACATGGACGACAAAAGATGCTGCTGCGCTTTTAAAGGTCTTTAAATCCATGCCGTTAGGTCTGAATCTACAGTTTTCCAGATGGCATATAAGTGATGAAGACTTAGAAAACGGTATTAAGATTGAATCTAAAGATAAGTTAAAACTCGTCACGATGAGTAGAAATATCTTTCCTGTTGAAGGATCTGAAGAGGTTTTGTCGCCGGACAAGGACCTACATTATGCTGTCGTTCAATACATAACAGAGAATGGAACAAACAGATC
>VXXH01000696.1 GCA_009835515.1 Candidatus Poribacteria bacterium | reverse complement strand
AATCTACATGTTCCAAGCTGGAATCGAAATCCAAATTAAGGATTCTAAGACTCGCTGGCATATAATCGTCTTTGCTCAGTTTTGCTTCTTTTGCTGTCATTTCAAGTTCCTCCAGATTGGGTTTTCGGATACCCTTTGGCACTCCAGCGGAGCACTATGTCTGTAGTATTTGTAAATCCTGACCCAAACAAAAACCGCGTCAAACACCAAACGCTCCTAATCCGCGTCATCCGTGTCATCCGCGATAATCCGCGATTCAGACAACCGTACCCGCCCCGTAAGGAGCTGCTGCATCATCCCTTGCTTGATGGCGCGAGTTTTGTCCCGACGTTGCTCCAACGCCGCAAGCTCGGTGTCCATATCAGAGAGGATAGAGGCAATGGCGCGTTGTTCTGTGATAGGCGGAAGTTCTATCTGCACCTGAGCCAAATTATTGATATAGATATGAACAACTGCGTCACTTTGCCCCATACGAGCCTTCTGTGCTGAGACTATTGGAGAATTCATCAAATGACCGAGATAAATAGGATTTTGTCCTGATGGTGTCAATACGATGACATCCCCGCCAGCGTATGCTTGTTCTTCGCCCAGATATGCCGCACACCGCCCTATTTCCTCCGCAGTTTCACCTGACCCCGCGAACAAAAGATCCCCTTTTTTAATTGGTAGTGCTGTATCAGCGACACTCGGCGGTATTCGGGACGCAACCTTCAAAATGTAGTTTTTATATTGTGTATACAATTCTCCATAGCGGACACATGGTACACCTTCGCCAGAGACTTCGTCGCGCTTTATCCCACGACCTTTTGAAAATGAACCGAGTTCTCCCAACTGCTTCGTCTCCCACACCCCGCTAAAGCCGGGCAGGCGCGTTTTACCGGTTAGCAGTTGCTGCATGGTGGCTTGCTTGATTGCTCGCTTTTTGGCAATGAGTGCCTCCAACGCGTTGAGCAACCCATCCACATCTGACAACGCCTCGGCGATGGCGCGTTGTTCCGAAAGTGAAGGAAGCGCAACAGTAATGGTCCTAAAGACATCCATTCCGACCAGGTTCTTTATCGCGCCGCCTTGGGTGCTGTCAATGATCCTAATCTGGAAGTCATTCCATTCAAACAGAATATAGAAGTACCGGTCGTAAACAACTTCATCATTGGTCGTGAGTTTCAGCAGTGCCTGATTTATTATTCCTTGTGGAGCGTCAGGAGGTATTTGAAAAATTCGACCTATTGTCCCAGAGCAGCTAATTATGAAATCACCAGGCGAGACACTGAATCTGTGCATTTCAGCATATTTGGACTGATTAACAAAGTAAGAACCTAACTCGGAGCTCTTGTAAATGGCGTTCTGCTGCTCATAGACTTTGAATCCAGAAGTAACGAAAGTGTCTTTCTTAAGCGTGCCTCCAAATGGTCCCCGAATAATTCCGTGCGGCATGCATATATCAGCTAACTGCTTAATATGCCAGTGTTCGGGAATTACGCCAAAGTCCGTTTGTTTGTATCCAGGTGGAACGGCTGGACTGTCAATACCGTGTGGCAACTCTTGCTTTGTCGCAACCACTTTCATACCCTATCTACTCCCATTTTATGCAGATGCGCCTCTACCTTGGCACTAAATGCTTCCACCTCCTGCCCCAGGTCGGGCAACGGCTGTGCATAGCGTTCTTCCAATTCTTTCACGCGTTTTGTCAACGCTTGGATCACTCGCTGGACTTCACCGTCAATCGCTGCGTGAATACTGGCGAACCATTTATCTTCAACGACGAGCGTTTTGATCTCGGCTTCGGTGAGTGTGGCGTAGTGTGCCAATACCTGTTCATCGAGCGCGAGTTGGGCATCTTTCACGGATTTCTCGGCTTTCGATTTCGCATCAAGTAGAGAGAGGCAGCGTTCAAGTGCATCGCGTTCATCGTCGTTGTCGTATTGGGTCTCGTGAAGCGTTGTTAAATCGGGTGTGAGTGCCTTGAGGCGTGCCTTCACACGGCTGGCGGTGATGTTGCTACTGGTGTTGATGGCATCTGCGAGCAATCCATCCTCACCGGTGTGTTCTTCAGCGAATTCCGCCAACTCGCTTTCCGCAGTTGCTTGCTTGGTCTGCAACATCTCAATAACCTCTTGTTCATCGGCGAAATAGCGCGCGACAATCAACGCAGGAGGAATCAGATCCATCTTGTATTTGTTCTTTTTGATGACGAGGTCGGCGGTCTCCTTAATCTTCTTCTGCTTATTCTCAATGATACCGCGCGGTTTCGATGCCTCAACCCAACCGTCAGCAGCGATGAGATACACGTCGTCCTGCATTGTCTCATCCCAATAGTCCATCAACTGCTGATAAACATCATACCGATCGAGCAGCGGCAAAGCGTCAAACCGCTCCAGCAGGTCTTCTGACAACGTCCGAATAACCTCTCGCGGAACCGTGTCGCTCCCAATATTTGACATAAAATCCACGTGTGCCTCGCGCCAGTCTTCAAAGACAGTATCAACGCGCTGCTGGTAAGACTGAAATTCGCTATGGGTGAGAATAGTCGTCCTCACCTCATGCGCTTCTACGAGGGGATCACTGTATCCGGGTCTACCGTTCCCCTTGAACAAAGCGTCACGCAGTGTCGGAAAAACCTCCCAATAATCGTCAAGAGCTTCAATATCTCTGTCGGGAATCCCACCGTTGAGGTGTGCATCGAGGTCGTGCAAATCCTCCGGTTCACTCGAATCAATATAGCGCGGGATATTGAGGTTATAGTCGTTCGCAGGGTCGGCGATTTCAGACACCGGCACCATGCGCGAATAGCGCGGCAATTCCGTCTGGGCATTGAAAACCGACACGATTTTATGAATATCTTGGGCACGCAGCCGGTTTTTGTTGCCGTCCTTGAGGAACCCTTTGCTTGCGTCTATCATAAAGGTGCCCTTACGGACACGAGCGTTCTCTTTGTCAATCACCAAAATACAAGCGGGGATACCGGTGCCGTAAAACAGATTGGCAGGTAAACCGATGATCCCTTTGAGGAAACCGCGTTGGATGAGATTCCTGCGGATGTCCGCCTCCCTGTTGCCACGAAACAGAACACCGTGCGGTAAGATAATTGCACCCTTGCCTGCTGTGCTTTTCAGGGACGCAATGAAGTGTAGCAAAAAAGCGTAATCCCCGTTTTTGGTGGGGGGGATACCGTAGCCATCAAAACGACCATAAATGTCGTTTTCCGGATCGAGACCGTTTGTCCACGCCTTATCAGAGAAGGGCGGATTGGCAACAGCGAAATCAAAAGTTTTCAGCCGGGTATCTGCATCCTTGAAGTACGGGTCCGTCAATGTATTGCCGGGCCAGAGTTGCGCCGTCTCATTGCCGTGGAGGATCATGTTCATCCGCGCCAGCGAGTAGGTCGCGTTATCCTTCTCCTGTCCAGAGACGGTGATACCGTTCGGAGTCTCGTCGGCAGCCCTCAGCAGGAGAGAACCGGAGCCACAGGTAGGGTCATAAATGGTTTGGGTTTGAAGGGTCTCTGGACCGATACCGATCACCTGCGCCATGATACGTGAGACTTCGGCAGGTGTGTAAAACTGTCCCTTACTTTTACCGGATTCCGTAGCGAAGTGCTGCATGAGATACTCGTAAGCATCGCCTAACAGGTCATCGCCTTCCGCACGGTTCGCGCTTAAGTCAAGGTCGTTAAAAATAGCGACCAGCCTTGAAAGCCGGTCCTGCATTTCGCGTCCTCTACCGAGTTTACTATCATCGTTGAAATCCGCCTGATCAATGACACCTCTGAGATCATTCGCCTCAGCAAGTTTACCAATAATTTTGTTGATTTTGTCGCCGATCTCCTTGTCTCCTCTCAATTCCACCATATCTTTGAAGCTGCCGCCTTCCGGCACTTCAATTACGGGGTAGGGGTCATTCGCAGCCTTATCGGAAACGTATTTCATGAAGAGCAGTGTCAGGATATAGTCTTTGTATTGGGAGGCATCCATCCCGCCGCGGAGTTCGTCGCAGCTTTGCCAGAGCGACGCATAGAGTTGTGATTTCTTTATTCCCATACGTGAATCCTTTCTTGAGAGATTAGGAACAGTATATCAAAGGGGACCAGTTAAGTCAACGGATTTAGGATGATGTTCAGGGGTATTCAATTGTATTTCTCGTAGGTGTTAACACTTAATATATG
>VXXH01000536.1:1770-4162 GCA_009835515.1 Candidatus Poribacteria bacterium | reverse complement strand
GTTGTGGGTAACCGTTCCTGGTGAACTTGACGATGGCGGCCGGGCACACCTTAGCAATATGGATCTGTTGGCGGCTGCAAGTAACAATAGCGTGACAGAACTGGAGATTGCTACATATGGTGCGACAGTGGGAAAGGCAGTGGGAGACAGCACTTGGATAGCAGGCGAACTTGATGGTGAAGAACGTGATAACATTAACACCATGCTACGCACTCTCGGGCTAAATCCTCCAGAACATCCCCCCTATGTCGTTTATGGTTCTATCACCCTCTATTCACCACGGAAACAAGACACAAAGATGTTCGTTGGAAGCGACATGAGCTCGAAAATCTGGCTTAATGGCACGTTAATTCGTAAGAACGGTGGGAGTTACGTGGACCAAGATTATCAAACTTTTTTTCCGGTTACCTTAAAAGCAGGTAAAAATGCATTGCTCGTGGCTATTGATAACACCGACGGTGATTCATGGAGCGGTTACTTTGGATTTGCCCCTGGAACGGAATATACAGTGTCAAACTCTGGTATTGGATACAGCTTATCTCAAACTGCGATACATATCGGTGATACTTTCACTGTCCAATTGAACGCGGAAAATATAAGTGATTTAGCAGGCTGGCAATTTGATATTGTATTCGATCCTACTGTGCTTGAAGCGGTTGAAATCAACGAAGGCGATTTCCTGAAAACAGGAGACGGAACGACTTTTTTCCAAAAAGGAACAATTGATAACACAACCGGCAAAATTACCAAACTGAGTTCAGCAAGACTCAGCGAAGACGGTGTCAGTGGTAAAGGGACGCTGTTGTCGGTGACATTCAGAGCAAAAACAACTGGACAGACGCAGTTAAAACTTGATAACTTTCAACTTGCTGCTATCACGGGAGCGTCTATCCCCGTGACCCCACATGAGATTGCGATCATTGTAGAAGGGCGACTCGCTACTGGGGATGTGAATAGGGATGGACAGGTGAGCATCTTGGATATGGTGCTTGTTGCTCGACATTTCGGGAAAACCGTGCCTCCTGACTCAGATGTAGACCTGAATGGTGATGGTGTTGTCAATATCCAGGACCTTATCCTTGTGGCACAACACCTCGGTGAATCAACCTTATCAGCCGCACCTTCCATGACAGGAGAGGAACTGAATCCTGCGATGATACAGGCGTGGATAGCACAAGCACAGGTTGAAAACGACGGCTCTATTGCCTTCCAACAGGGTATCGCGAACCTTCAACGCCTCTTGGCATTGTTGATTCCTGAGGAGACAGCATTGCTACCGAACTATCCAAATCCGTTCAATCCAGAGACGTGGATACCCTATCAACTCGCTGAGCCAGTGGAGGTTACCCTAAAAATCTATGCTGTAAACGGGACCCTGGTTCGGACGTTAGCGTTAGGGCAGATGCCTGCTGGTATGTATCAAAGCCGCGCCCGAGCAGCGTATTGGAATGGTAAAAATGACGTAGGTGAGTCTGTGGCGAATGGGGTCTATTTTTATTCATTTACCGCAGGTGAGTTCACATCAACACGGAAGATGCTGATACGGAAGTAGAAAAATATTGGTTGATCGGCAAAAAAATAAGGTGGAAGGTAGAAGTCTTCCGCCTTTTTGCCTTTAACGGCACAAATGCCACTCTTTACACTGTCGGTTTCTACACGTTGCGCGATGCTGGCCATTTAATCACATAATTAGACGGTACCTCACGAACGAACATAGACGCAGAACGATCCCGATCACCAGTGCGATAGGTCGTAGACGACAGATAGAGTTGGTTTTGCGCACGGGTCATGCCGACATAGAAGAGCCTACGCTCCTCTTCAATTTCTGATTCCGTGATGTTCTGCCGCCACATCGGAAAACTCCCCTCCTCCATGCCGAGAATGATAACAACCGGAAATTCTGTGCCTTTCGCTGCGTGTAACGTCATTAAGGTCAATTGCTCGGTTTTATCGTCGAGTTCATCGATATTGGTGAGCAACTTCTGGTAATCCAAGAAATTGGTGAGCTGACCCTCGTCATTCACGGATTCAAAATGGATGGCCGCGTTCATGAACTGAATACGGCGTTGCCGCCATTCAATATCTTCTCGAAACTCTGGGACAGCAGTATCTCGTAGTTCTTCCATATATGCTGTCGCTTTTTCTGCTTCTGATGCTTCAAGCGGTAGACGCTCTGGTAAGTCAGCGTTGTGTGTCTGCACAAAACGTTTCGCAGCATTGAGAAGCGCACCAATCTCGGTCGTAGGAGCGATCTCTGGTCGCGATGCTTCTGTTTCTCTTGTAGGAGCGATCTCTGGTCGCGATGCTTCTGTTTTTCCTGTAGGAGCGATCTCTGGTCGCGATGCTTCTGTTTTTCCTGTAGGAGCGATCTCTGGTCGCGATGCTTCTGTTT
>VXXH01000536.1:0-1670 GCA_009835515.1 Candidatus Poribacteria bacterium | reverse complement strand
TGTAGGAGCGATCTCTGGTCGCGATGCTTCTGTTTCTCTTGTAGGAGCGATCTCTGGTCGCGATGCTTCTGTTTCTCTTGTAGGAGCGATCTCTGGTCGCGATGCTTCTGTTTTTCCTGTAGGAGCGATCTCTGGTCGCGATCCTTCTGTAGAACGTGCCTCCGTTTTAGCAAGGATACCAAGTCCGACAAGTGGTAGGAATTCGGTGAGAGATTTCACTTCACGTTTGTAAGCATCGATTTTAATGAGTTCTTTGAAGATTTCTCTATTGACCCGAACATCCTCTAAAGCACCGTGTAGGCGATCGTGTTCAATGCCAAATTTTTCAGCAAGTGCCCCCATGTTACACCGTTGTCGCGGGAAAAGTCTACGGGCTGTGGCGAGCGTATCGTAGTGTGGCGCGGATAAGTCGCTTTTCAAGTACCTTCTAAGGTCTCGCGCAAGAATTGGATTATCGTATTCCGCGACATTATGCCCAATCAAAATCCGATCTTGGATAAACCCAGAAAATTCGGGCAATACCATCTCAATTCCGGGGGCGTTTTTGACGGTCGCTGCCTCAATCTGATGAATGCGTGTCGCTGCGCGCGGAATATGTCCGCCCGGTGGTTTTACCAAGCAGTGGTACCGCTCTACTTCATCTCCGATTACGCTGAGACGGTGCGCGGCGATCTCAACAATTTCTGCTGTTTTCGGGTTGATACCCGTTGTCTCCAGATCATAGACAACCATATCCGCCATATTTGGACTTTCAAAACGATTAATAAGGCGTTGGCAAAGTTTGAGTGCCGCGATGCTCCGAACGCCTTCGGTTTCGAGGTGAATTACATCGCTATCTGCCGTTCCTGCTGGGTTTCCGATGAGAATGATCCGCGTGTCCCGCCCTTTTTCGCCAAGTTCTTCAAAATCACCAATGAGTAGATGGACACCGTTGTCAAGCTGCGGTGGTCTATTTTCATCAGGCGGTAGGAATTGAAGTTCCGCGCGCTGATCCAAATAGGTTTCAAGCGTCTGATGAATGATATGCGCCGCACAATACTCGTCGATGCCGTGACAGGCAGTAATCTGAATCGGTTCATCAAGGTCAAGGGCACTGTAGAGGACATCCTGTGCGGTCACAAGGTTCGGCAGCTCAGGCTGTTTCTCAATAACTTCCAGCTCTTCGGCGCGGTAAGGCGAACGAGAGCGTTCCAAAGCGTCAAAGAGTGTCTGAATGATTTTATCGATCTTCGCATCTTGGATGTCAGCTGACAGGTTCTCAAGTTGCGTCCAAAATTGGCGGACGTTTCGACGGGTCAAGGGACCCACATCTTCTGCGTATGCCTCAATATTTCTCAAGAGTTCTATGAACGCAATGTGTTTACGCTGTGCGAGCCATTTGAGACGCACCCAGGTCAAATCGTCAATACAAGTCTCAGGGAAATTGATTGCTTGTTCCAGGTCTTGCGGGAGCTGCCACTGGATAAGACGCAGATACGCGAGAATGCTTTTGCTATTGCCTTCGCCAAAGGAATTCGTCGGTAGAATCCGCTGGAATTTGATGTCTGCGCGTAGCAGCTGTTCCGCCAAAACATCGGCGAGTTTATGGGTTCGGTAAAAGACTGCAATATCGCGATAAGAGTAACTGCGCTTCTTTACTAAATTCTCAATAACATGAATGATACCGAGTG
>VXXH01000275.1 GCA_009835515.1 Candidatus Poribacteria bacterium | reverse complement strand
CTATTAGATAGTACACGTGAAATCTTTGTTATCCAAAAATGAAGGACAAAAAATCTTCAATAGGAGGAAAAGACTGTGCAAACTCCAACTTCTGCGCTTGAGGAAACCGGCATCGGTTCTATCCACGTTGAAGCACCACCAATAGAAATAGACGAAACCGAACTTGTCTACCATCAACTCTGCCCCGCTGAAGATTTTGAGGAATTGGAGGGCAAACCGTTCCATGTCAACGGCACGCATCTCGCTGTTTTCAAGTCCGGCGACAAATTTTACGCAGTCGACAATCGTTGCCCGCACATGGGGTATCCGATGTCCAAAGGGAGTATCCGGGACGGTGTCCTGATCTGCCATTGGCACCATTGGGAATTTGACCTCAAATCGGGTGCCTGCTTCTTGGCATTCGGTGATGACCTGAAAGCCTTTCCTGTTGAAGCCCGAGAGGACGGTTATTTGTACGTCGGATTAGGAAAAGGCGAGCGAGAGGCAGCAAAACAGCGTGTCATCGCAAACGGCAAGCGTGCCCTTGAGCGAGGTCTCAAAGACCGCAGCACCTTCTTTATCGCTAAGGCTGTAACCGCACTGCGTGACGCAGGTGCAACACCCGCGGAGATTATCCAACAGGGACTTCACTACGGTGCACATAAAAGTAGTGATGGCTGGTCGTCAGGTGTTGCGATCCTCACACTCGCAGCGAACCTGTGGGATGACGTTGACCCAGATGACCATAACCTGTTTCTCGTACACGGATTAAGCCAGATCAGCCGTAGAACAACCGGAAGCGCACGCCCCTATCGCGCACCCTTTCCGCGAGTGATCGAAGAACACGACCTCGAAACATTGCAGCGATGGTTCCGTTATTTTATCGATAAACGCCACGGCGGCGCAGCAGAACGCATCTTGCTAACGCTGAATGACCGAGACTACGATAAATCCGTCCTCGCAGACTTCGTATACACGGCAGCAACGGACTATTACTTCACCGGTGACGGACACGCCCTCGATTTTGCGAATAAAATGTTTGAGGCGTTGGATTACGTCAACTGGGAAGGATCACACGAGATTTTACGCCCGATTGTCGTTGATCTCGTCGGTAGAACACGGCACGAGGAAACCTCTCGATGGGCTGACGCTGTACCTGTCTTAGAGCCCGTCTTTGAGAGACTCGACAGTATATGGGAAGACAATCAAGCGAACGAATCAGAGCTTGATATTTCAGCGTTTACACAGACGCTGCTCGGTGACGAGTTTGAACCCACGGTTGCCGCAGTTGAAGAGAAAATTCGCGCAGGGGTCGAGCTGACTGACATCTGCCGCGCGATGACCTATGCCTCGGCGGTTCGCACTGCCCGGTTCCATCTCAAAAACGAAGGCGACTGGCACGATGTCGCGAACATTTACTCATACTCGCACGCCCTTTATCACGCTTTCCAGTATGCACCGAGTGCTAATCTCCTACGCGGGATTTTCCACGGGGTCGTTTACTTGGCATACTTGCGCTGGTTGAATATGCCCGCCGCCCGTATTCCGAGACCTGGGCAACGGATACCTGATGAAACTTACGCTTCTGCTGACAAAATGTTAGATCGACTCCAAGAGTTCGCTGACTTCCAAAAGGTCTACGAGGCGGAAATTCTGGTGAATCAATATCTTGAAGAAGGGCATGATGTCGACGCGCTGAAACGAACGCTCGCACACATCCTGCTACGTGAAGACGCAGAGCTCCACATGTTCCAGGTCCTTGAAGTCGCCTTCCGGCATTACGACTTGACAGACGACTTTGAAGAAAAACGGATGCACTTACTGGCCGCAACGCGTTATATCACGGCGCAGAAGCTGATGAAAAACATTCTCTGGTCCACTGAGAACGCAGAACGTCTCGCACGAGGCGAGTTGCTCAGCGAACGCGATGATGATTAGTTTAGAGGGCGAGGTGACCTTGCCCCTACCTTTCGGGCTGGATTTCCACTGCTTTCGCGGTAGGAGGAAGGCCCGTCTCTTTTTTCAAATAGAACTCCAATGATGCCAAAAAGCACCCACAACTCCAGTTTTACGGATTGGCATAAAACTGTCCCTGCGTTAACAAGACGAGACTTTCTTACTACGGTAGGCAAAACGGCACTGCTCGCGAGTCTGGGCATGTTCGGTGCAGGCTGCGAAGCCGTTGATCGCGGGCTGTTGGATAGAGGACTCGCACCCGTTGTCTTGGAAGACCCACAGGCAGCAGGACTCCCGAAGCCGGGGATGCTCGTCCATTCAGAAATCCCTTTTAACGGTGAGTTTGCCCCCCACCTCCTCAACGACGATGTTACTCCCACAGAACGACACTTTGTCCGTAATAACAGCGGCATTCCAGAACGAGCGATAAGTCGGGACCTTCGCGGATGGAAATTGGTCATAGACGGTGAAGTCGATAAAGAACTGGCACTATCTATGGATGACTTGACACATTTCCCGCAGGTCACTATGGAAGTCGTATTGGAATGTGCAGGAAACGGGAGAAGCCTATTTGTACCAGAAGTTAGCGGAACGCCGTGGCAACGCGGTGCCGTTGCCTGTAGTGAATGGACAGGTGTACGCATGCGTGATGTCTTACAAGCCGCAGGTGTGAAGCCGAGTGCTGTCTATACCGGAAACTACGGCGAGGATCTACCCAACGATGGCAGCGAACCTTTTTCACGAGGAATCCCGATTGAGAAAGCGATGGCTGAGCACACGCTCATCGCGCTTAAGATGAACGGAGAAGTGTTGCCAGCAGCCCACGGGTTCCCCGCGAGATTGATTGTCCCCGGATGGATCGGGAGTGCAATGCAGAAATGGCTCAATCGTATCTGGGTGCGGGATACGGTTCACGACTCCGAAAAAATGAGCGGCTATTCCTATCGCATCCCCGTTTATCCGATAGCACCGGGTGATAAACCCCCAGTCGAGGATATGCGTATCGCGACTGCCTGGCAGGTTAAATCCTTGATTACCCAGCCACAATTATCGCTGGAATTCAGTACTGGTACGCCTATAAAGGTCCGAGGACACGCATGGGCAGGTGAAAATCAGATTGATAAAGTTATGGTCTCTACAGATTTCGGTCTGCAGTGGCAAGAAACCCAATTGATTCCGCCATCAAACAGATATGCTTGGTCCCATTGGGAAACCGAACTCACCTTAGTAAACAGAGGCTATTATGAAATATGGGCACGCGCCTATGACGATACAGGCACTGCGCAGCCTTTCACGCAACCGTGGAATCCAAAAGGTTACCTTGGCAATGTCATTCATAGAGTGCCTATTTCAATAGTTGCCTAAACCCATTTCGCGAGACCTAAGCCCGTAATGTAAACGGTTTTGGTGGTCAATTGCCAGTTTGCCTCGTAGTGAGAGTTATCAATGTTAGAAAGTGTGCTAAAGTTTCAAAGTTGAGAACTTTACAGACTTTTTAACTTTAGAACACTTTACGGATTCGACGAACTTCTTTAACTGAAAACCGATAACCGATAACTGATAACCATAAAAAAGGAAAATTAAAAATATGAGGCTCGGTGTTATGTCCGACAGCCACGACAACATCCCAAACGTTAAACACGCTGTCGCGCTTTTTAATGAGATCGGTGTAGATTTGGTCGTCCATGCAGGTGATTTTATCGCGCCGTTTGCTATTGATCCGTTAGGAGACTTGAACTGCCGCGTTGTCGGCGTATTCGGAAATAATGACGGCGAACGCATTGTCGTTGCCAAACGATTTGAAGCCATCGGTGGTGAAGTACACCCCAACCTCGCAAGCGTATCCCTCGGTGACAGGAACATTGCTGTAATGCACTACCCTGAACTCGCCATCCCGATCGCCAAAAGCGGCGATTTCGACATCGTTGTTTATGGGCACACCCACCAGATAGACATCCAAAAGGGAGAATCGCTTCTACTTAACCCCGGGGAAACTGGCGGATGGACAACAGGGAAAGCAACGGTTGCCGTTGTAGATATAGAAACGCTTGAAGCAACAATTCATGAGCTGTAGAGGCGGTGATGAAATATAGGGACCTGTTCACATCACCGCATGGAGAAGCACGAGAACTGAAACGGCAATGTTTGATCTGGTCTGAAAACCATGAACACGCTGTCGCCTCCATAGCCGACGAGATTCACCCACAAGCAAAATGTGTCTGGCTGGAAT
>VXXH01000455.1 GCA_009835515.1 Candidatus Poribacteria bacterium | reverse complement strand
GTCGTATACAACACATGGCGTTATTAGGGAAGATTTCGCGATAAACACCAATGATATTTCTATGACGAGTATTAATAATTTTGCCTACATTTTATCGAGTACACTCCGAGATGTTGTTAGCGTAGTGGAAGTGCCTACGCCTGTGGGGACACCTATTAGACGAGGTGAAATTGAATTAAGTCCTGGGCTGACGCAACCGAATGGAATTACTGCGATCTGATCTGGTGATATATGGCAACAATAACAGTAACAACACAACAGAGTACAGTCTCTGCAAATGATTATCTTTCGATTTTTCTTACACCCTCGGAAGCCTTGACTGGATTGGTTTTATCTGATGTTCGTCTTTCAGGCGATCTTGGTGTTGTGCCGGACGAATATAGTCGTCTGGCCACGCATGGAATTGGTTATTGGTTTTACGCGAGGATTCCTTCGACATTGGGGGAAAGTGGAGGTTCTATCCGGCTTCAGATCTATCGGAGTGCAGTGAATCCTTATCTTGATAGTGATCTCGATGTTACGATTCGTTGGAATTCGGCTGGTACGATAGAAATTCTTGATACGGCTGATGTTGTTTACCCAGAGCTGAGTATCTCGTTGAATTTGGATTATGTTGCTATAGGTGATCGGGTTATTGCGACTTTTCGGTTTACAGAAGTTGGAACACAAACAATAAGGGAATTTACGGCAGCAGATGTCTCGGTAACAGAAGGAATTACTAAGGGGACGCTTGTTGAGGTAAGCAATACGGAATATACAATGGAGGTAACGGCACCTGCTACGGGGAGCGGGCAAGGTGTTATCTCTGTCGCTGAAAACCGTGTATATCCGAGTAATACGGCCGCTTCTGCCACTTTCACTTATGTTGACTCAATTAGTGTGGATTTGAGTCTCTCCGCTGCGAGTGTTGAGCATGGCGGTGTTATTGCGGCTCAGTTTGACTTTGATCATGATGTTCCTAATTTTGAGGGTAGTTTGGTCGCGGTAAGTAATTCTGATGCTACTGTCGGGAATGCAACTGCTTTGGATGATGATAACCGGCGTTGGGTGGTACCGGTAACTGCACCACAATCAGGGGAAGGTGAATTGGAAATATCGCTTCCCGAAGATGCGATAGGTTTTTCACAAGCGGCGGTGAGGGCACCTGTTCAATTTTCGGATTCGATACCGCTTACGATTGGTTCATTTGCGGACCCGTTGAATCCATATATACGGGATGACTTTCAAGTAGCAATCCCTATTACTGGGAATAATGTACGTTTTGTTGATGTTACAGGTTTATTGCGTCCATTTTATCCTGACTGGGATCCGACGACAGGTACGCTTTATATTCGTGGTAGACCTACTTCTTTTTACGAGGATTTGGCTTTTAAAATTACGGCACGCGATGATAATACGACTGTTGAGGCAAGTGGCACGATTACGGTTATTGATAGGATGCCTGTTATCCGACCACCTTCAGAAATTCAACTTGCGAAAGGTCATAAAAATTCTATTTTTATACCTGTTGATAATTTTCCAAAAGAGGGATCTGTCAAAGGCTCTTGGTTGAATTTAGACCATCAAGTAAGGGAAGATGGTATTCTGATAGTCGGTGATGTGCCTGCTGACGCTGTTTTTCTAAATGCGAATGTCGGGACTTTTCTTGTAGAAGCGTCTAATACGGGAGGCTCTGCACCGTCAGCGAGTGTGCCATGGAAAATTGTTTCGGCAACTGCACCGCAATGGAAGACTGTTAAGCCATATCCGAGCTCTGGGGTGCCTCATGGAACCCATTTGGAGCGTTATTTGGTTTTTCCGGCGGGTGTTGCGATTAATTTTAATTTGAATCAGTTTGTTACCGGGGTGCCAGTACCGACATTGACTGTGGATAATCTTGGCATAGATGGCTTAGAGCTCTCTGAATTGGGTTATCTTATTGGGACTGTAACAAGGAATGTTGTAAGAGATGTGCTTTTTAAGGCAGAGAACAATGAAGGTGTTGTTTATCTGTGGATCCGGCTATATTTCTATACAGATTATCCTACGCCGACGTATATTGGGCCTTCTACGATTTCTCAGCAAGAGGTGGAGTGGCCTTATGTAATAGGTGGGGGTCGTAATTTAGTGTTTACATCTTCAAGTCGGCTTCTTACGCATGAGTTGTTTAATGTGCCGGGAATTCAGACAAAAAATGTATTATTTCGGCAGGCTTCGTTTTATGAGCTTTTGGGGTTGGATAGCTCATTGTTATATGATATTTCTGATCCGCATACGAGTTTAGAAAATCAGTATCATGGGGTGAATAACCCCTCTGGCAAAATGATACATTTTAGCCGAGAGGAATATCTGGCGAATCGCTTTGTTCTGGCGGGTAACGCTATTACCGATGCACATCTTACTGCGCTTCGTGGTCATACGCATCGTGTGCAGATACGTATGACTAATTTGTTAGGTTCAGCGGTAACACCTGAATTTAACATACGTATCCCGTGATCTGCTAAAGAAATAGAAAAAAGGCGGCTTTTTATGCCAACAGCAGTTATTGCACCAAATATCTCAAGAACTCAGACGGGGAGCTTCCAGTTTGAGATTTCAATTCAGGATGCTGATAGTTTAGATAGAGACAGTTTTTCACTTGCGAACGTGCAGTTGAATATGCAAGATGGTACGGTTGTTGAGAATAGCGATCCTGAGGAACGAGATTATACGGTAGCTATGGGCGTGGTCGTTAGACTCTCTATCGCGCCCGGTACCGCTGAAGGTGGTTCCTTTACTATTAGGGTGACCTTATCGACCGAAGTAAGCGGTACTTTTTTGGTAGACGTTACTGGCCAGGTGATGGTAGGGAGTGAGTTACAAAATCTTACGGGTGTGTCAAAAGAAATATCTTTTGACACATTGACAAGTCTTGGGGCATCATTCGGTAAGCCGTCTTATCGTGGCGAGGGGGTGCTTGCAATACCGGTGAATTTTGCGTTTGATGTGATTGAACCGTCACGTACGATATTTGAACTTACGCATCTTTCAGGGGCTGCGATAGAGGATTTGGATTCATACATTGTGGGGCTTGGTCGGGAATATGAACTGATTCTGAATTTACCGCGTGCTTCTTCAGGGAGTTTTCTTCTCGAGGCATCGGGGACAGTGTTCAAAACATTTTCGGGGACGTATGACACTGTAAATTTGAAACCGATATTTGTGCCGTGGTCTTATTTGCTTGCAGAAATAGCGGTGTTAGGTGAACCGAAAGAAGTCTCGGATGGAATCTTTGAAGTAGAAGTGGAGACGGATCTGCCGACGAAAAGTCTTGGTGTCAATTCGTTCAGCTACAAGATCCCGACAGAATCGCGAGTACTATTTCATTCGAGTGATTTAGAGGCACGTCCTGAGAACCCCCCGTTGGTCTCTGAAACGGATATAGCGTCACCGGCATGTTTTGAATCATGGGAACGGGTTGAGGCGGGAACGGCTTACCCTTCGAGTCGGTTCTTTTTGCTTCGTTTTAACCGTGAATATGATGATGACACACATATTCCTGAAGTTCTTTTTTTAGGTGGTGATTTGGAATAATGCTTCAGAGCCTTGATCCAGGTAAGCGTTTTGAGATGTTGATGGATGAGGTTTCTCGTCAGATCAAGAGCACTGATTTATCGGATGTGGAGATCGCTGAGAGATGTAACACATCTTCGGAATTTGTCCGTCGGCAACGGAGCTTTTTATCACTAAAACTTTTGACTGCTTGTCTTATTGAGGAGGACACGATGCCAGCCAAAAAAATAGAAATTCCTTATGATGATTTATATCGAGAGTATGTTGAACACAAGAAAACCATCGCAGAGTGTGCTGAATTTTTCGGTTGTTCGAGTGGCGTAGTTCTGCGAAATATGGAAGAACATGGTATAGAAACGCGTCCTCGGGGGGCATCCTTGAAAAAGGAAGTGCCATTAGAGGATAGAGAAAAAATAGAGACATCTGAACCTGAAATTCAGGTATTGAAGGAGCCACCTGAAGTTGTAAAGAAAAGGGAACGTCTTTTGGAAAGGCTTGTATTGCTTTCGGCGGTAAATGAGGTGAGTATCCAGGAACTTTTGGAAGAAGCTTTAGAACTTCTTTTTCATGAGTATGCGAAGAAGATGAAGGGTATCTGATTGCTCTTTTTTATTGACGACCTCGTGAATTTATTCTATACTATAG
>VXXH01000504.1 GCA_009835515.1 Candidatus Poribacteria bacterium | reverse complement strand
ATCAATGAGCTTAGGCAAAGTGGGAAACTAGGCGATTTACCACCTGAATTAATAGAAAAGTATAGTAAATTAGGTCTTGTTTATACAGCATCTCATCCTGGGATTCGTAGGAGAACTCGAAAGTTCGGAAGACGCTCTCGCTAAAATTACTTTAAAATTACTTGAACACTGTAAACACAAGTGGTTAGAAGATCTCCTCTACCTGGTGGGAATCATTTTGGTGTCTATAATGGACTGAAATGTCCGCTTATTTTTTAACTCGCTATAAATGCATCTGCGTTTTTGATAGGTAAAAAAATGGATCAAAACACACCAGCAATCATTAGTTGTATAGTAGCGTTACTAAGTTTCCTCGGTGTTATATTGTTTACCGGATTACAATTATCACGCAAGATAGTGGATGCCTTCAAAATAGAAATTCTGAGGCTTTTCTACTCTGAACCAACGACATCCATTTTTCAGTGGTGTAGGAAAACAACAAATTCGGGTATTCTTCCTATATTCTCGGAAATCAAGGGTTTTTTCCCTGCATACCTTCGTTCCAAATTCTGCGAAAGATACTTTGCTTCTGCCTTAGCTGAAGTCAAAAACGATTTTGGTGAGACTGAATATTTAAAGCGTATCAATTATGATGAGTCTGTGAGTGCTCAGAGAAGGCAGATTTTCAAATTCATAGAAAATCATGAAAAAAAATTCAGGGCAGCAATTCGAGGCGAAGATTTCCACAATGTACGATGTTTAGTAGATACACACGAGCAAGAACTTCGAGATGCTTTAGTTAATAATGTGCATCACGAAAATTAGGGATCCTTTGCAAACATAATACCTTACAGAGACTCAAGATAGTTTAGACGTGAGTAGTGTTCTGTCCGGATTAAAATGATGAGTGAAAAGTATTTAGAGCACGTCTGGATCCCGAGCTGCACGCTCATCTTTTTGTAGGAGTGAGTTGTACTCGCGACTTCTATACCCGTCAACTTTGGCGTGACAAAGCAGTTGTAAAAACTGTAATTTTATAGCACAAATAATCCGCGGTTTACGTGGAAAGAGTACTTTGACTATGCTCTCAAAGAAAACGAAGTCAAAAAAACTTGACAACCACCTTACATTACACGGATGGCTTAACAGGCACTTCCAATATAAAACCACGCGTGACCTCCTCAACGACACCAAAAACGTGAGGGAAGGTTTTAACGCAAATGGACATTCCCCTGTCTGCGAATTTCTTATGTCTCGCGCGGAGCCAAATTCAGTAATTGAACAAGCACTTCCAACCTACGATGCCAACATAAAACGGCATCTGTCTGCCATAAACAACAATCGCACACAACCAATCGTCCTCCGCTATTTTCAATACCTTGCCCTGCTTTACACGGAAATCTTCTTGGATTGGAAATTCAACAGACCCGCGGAATTCCTACGCCAACTTAATGATTTTGTCCAAACACGTAATAATGCAAGAGCACCCGGTGATGCGATGGATACCCCTTTCTTAGAAACGGATATTGAAAAAATCGCTTTCTGGATGGCAACGGGTGCAGGCAAAACCCTCATTATGCACATCAACTACCATCAATTCCTACACTATTGCAAAGATAAAGAGACACTAGACCATATCATCCTTATCACGCTCAAGGAGGGATTAAGCGAACAACACATGCGCGAAATGGCAGCTTCCAACATCCGGCATGAGCGATTTAACGTAGAAGGGAATAAATCGGCACACGTAAGAAATGCTGTCCAAGTCATTGAAATCACAAAATTGGTAGAACAAAAAAGAGGCGGAGGCGTGAGTGTTCCTGTTGAGGCGTTTGACGGAAACAACCTTGTCTTTGTGGACGAGGGTCATAAAGGTAGTGGTGGCGAAGTCTGGCGGAAATATCGAGACGATCTTGCCAAAACCGGTTTCACCTTTGAATATAGTGCGACCTTTGGACAAGCACTTGCCGCAGCAAGTAACGCTGATCTCGTTGATGAATACGGTAAAGCCACCGTTTTTGACTACTCCTACCGATACTTCTACGGAGATGGATATGGCAAGAACTTCCGGATTCTCAACGTCCGCCATGACGAAGCAACCCAAACAGAAATACTCCTTTTAGCCAATCTTCTTAGTTTCTATGAACAACGACACTATTTTAAACAGAATCCCGAGACAGTGCACATCTATGGCTTAGACTCTCCGTTATGGGCATTTGTAGGCAGCAATGTTCAAGCTATCCGCGGCAAGGAAAAGGGCTCCGATGTCCTCAAGGTTCTCCAATTCTTGCATCGGTTTCTGAAAAACGAAGAGAATTGGTCAATCCATACCATTGAAAGAATTCTCAATAGCGATTCCGGCTTATCGGATGGTGACACTGATGTTTTCCATGACCGCCTCAACTATCTCAGAAACCTTAGCGAAACGCCAGCACAAATCTATACCGCTATCCTTGAAGAAGTATTTCACACGAACACAAGCGGCGCATTGCACCTACAAAATTTCCGAAACGCGCAGGACGAAATCGCATTGAAAACCACTCACGGAAGGAAAAACTTTGGTCTTATCTACATTGGGGATACCAATGCTTTCAAAAAACTCGTCAATAGCGACGAGGCAGACATTGAAATGGACTCCGAAGATGTACTCACGGAAAGTCTTTTTAACAATATCAACACTTTCGATAGTCCAATTAATATCTTAATTGGCGCGAGAAAGTTCATTGAAGGGTGGGACAGTTGGCGTGTCACCGCCATGGGACTGCTAAACATAGGTACAAACGAAGGTTCACAGATTATCCAATTGTTTGGTAGAGGCGTTCGTCTACGCGGCAAAGACATGAGTCTCAAACGCAGCGCTGCCCTTGATGGCGAGCATCCATCCAATATCTCTCTTTTGGAAACTTTGAATATCTTTGCTGTCCGTGCCAATTTCATGGCACAATTCCGGGATTACCTCATGCGCGAAGGCATAGAACTTGATGAACCTATACAAATGGAGATCCCAATCGTCTTTAACGAAAATTTCCTCGCGCAGCCCCTCTTTATTCCAGATGTCCAGCCTTACGATGAAGCAGCTAAAGGACAGTGTGTTCCACTCACTGTTAATATTGCTGCCTATATTACCCACACAACGCAAATCGTTGAGGTAATCGGGAGCAGTACACAACAAGGCATCCGAGGGAGTAGATCAACGGCAGCGTTAGAACGTAAAATTCCAGAAGAAAGTCTGAAATTAGTAGACTGGGAAAAGATCTATTTGCAGCTGCTTGAATACAAGCAGGAAAAGCAGTTTCACAATCTCATTTTTGATGTCCAGACCCTCAAGACAATTATGGAGCCATCTCAAGAACTGTACGGCCTCACCGTCATGCGGGAATCAGAAGTCAAGCCAACGACGCTGGAAGAGGTCACTCGCTTAGAGGAATTAGTGATTACACTCCTCCACAAGTATATTGCTAAATTTTATCGTATCATTCAGAAACAGTGGAGTGGCGACAGGGTGAGGTTGAAAACATTAGACGAAGACAATGCTAATTTCACAGATTGGAGTGTCTACATTCCCCGAGACGAAGCACGTGAACTTGAATCACAAATTCAACACCTGATAGAGAATGGCAAAATATACGGACCTGATTTAACCGATCTCCCCAACATCTACAACGACCGGCACCTCTATCAACCGCTGCTGACCGTGGGTGGAGTAGAGACGACATTACGTACAACCCCGCCTGCCTTAGAAAAAAGTGAGGAATACTTTGTAAAAGACCTCCGGCTTTATGTGCGTGCTCAAGGAGAAGTACTTCTTGCCAAAAAGGAGGTTTTCCTCTTACGCAATCAGAGTCGAGGCAAAGGTATTGGCTTCTATCAGAACGAAGGCTTTTATCCGGACTTCATCCTTTGGATAACCGAAGGAGCGAAACAGCGTATCGTTTTCATTGAACCGCACGGCATGGTGCATGAAGCCATCAACGAGCACAACGAGAAAATCACTCTTTTCAAAAGACTGCATACCCTTTCTCACGAACGCTTCCGCGGCGAACACGTGCAAATGGATTCCTTCATCATCTCAAAAACTGATTTTCCTACTCTCCGCCGCAGAGAAGGTATGGATAGACCAGAATTTGAAGCGTGGCATATCCTCTTCCGAGACCCTGCTGATCCCGCCTACCTCTCCCCGATTTTTCAAAATCTGGATGAGAC
>VXXH01000535.1:2584-4187 GCA_009835515.1 Candidatus Poribacteria bacterium | reverse complement strand
GGTATCTTGGCGAAACTCGGATTGAACGTTGAGATGTGTAAATGTTCTGGGTTAGGTGGACAGGCGATTGATCGGTTCTATGTCCAACCGGTGGCTGACCCGAAAGCAGTGCACGCTGATATTATGGCGGCGTTGGAGGCTGAGAATTTTTAAATATTGGGTTTCTGCTCCGATTTTTCCGATGTCAAAATCGGGTCTCTGATGAAAATAGCGTCAGAACCGTAGTCTGTAATGTAATGGAAGGGTGTTTTTGCTTGGGTGTTTCTTCAGATATACGTAAAGGCGATTGAAATAAGAGATTCACTTGACCGAACCACAAGGGAAAGTAAAAAAAGATGAAACAACGTGTACTTATTACAGGTGCAGCTGGCGCCGTCGGCACCGCGCTCTGGAAGGCGTGGGAAGAACAGGATACCTATACACTCACATTGATGGATATCAATCCGATTGTGGACGCGAATTCGCGCGTGGTGATCGCTGATATTCGGGACTATGCTGCGATGCAGGAATTGTGTCGCGAGCAAGATGTGTTAGTCCATCTGGCATACATCCGCCAAGATTCGCTTGGGAAGGTGCCGGGTGAAGTCAGCGACATTGGCGCGTCTATGACCCTCTTTGAAGCAGCACGAGAGGGCGGTGTTAAAAAGATTATATACGCCAGCACGAACCACGTCTCAGGCTGGAATGAGCGGTTGAGCTCGCCACCTCGGTTCTCTACCGGCGACCAGTTTCGTCCAGACAGTTGGTACGGGGCGATGAAAGGGATGGCAGAGATTGCCGGACGGTATCTCGTGGATGCACACGATATGCGGTTCATGAGTATCCGTATCGGGACTTTCAGCGGGGCGTACGAACCGAACGGGATTCGCCACTGTAGCACACTCCTGACCCCACGAGATTGCGTTCAACTCTTCGGCTTGGCTGTTGATTACGATGGACCGGTGAAATATCTGGTTACGTATGGACGTTCTGCAAACTCTGACGGGTATCAGCAGAGCTACCTTGATATTAGCGGTGCTGTTGAGGTGTTGGGATATCAACCGCAGGATAATTTGGTTAAAACGCATCTCCACAAATACCTTTCCTTCTCCATGCGGTTCGGTGGAGTGGGGTGGATGTTTTGGCGCTGCGTTCCGTATATCCGTTCTCCATCACATTCCAATTTTTTTAATTTTCCTTGCGGTTCGGTGAAGTGGGTTTGATGCTTTGGTGTTTCATTCCGTATATCCGTTCTCCATTACATTACGAACTCTGTGTTTCGTCCTAATATTTTAAGATACCTGAAAAGAAAAAATGCGCGAAAATCCGAACTACACTGACTTCTACTATCAAAATACAACTTCTCACTCCCAGATCATTGACATTATAACAGAATGCGTTGTGCCACTCGGCGAGATGGCTGCGCCGATTGATTGGGAAGCACTTTTCGGGAATACGCATCCGGTGGAAATAGAAATTGGGTTCGGTAAGGGACGTTTCCTGCTTGAAGCGTCGAAACGCCATCCGAAAGTTAACTATATCGGCGTAGAACGGGCACAGAAGTACGTTGAATTGACACGGGAGCGGTTTGAAAAGTACATCCGACATTTCGGTATTGATAGAG
>VXXH01000535.1:0-2574 GCA_009835515.1 Candidatus Poribacteria bacterium | reverse complement strand
CCAACTACTTTTTGACCCGATATGTCGCTGCAGCATCTGTGCAAGCGTATCATATCTATTTCCCGGATCCGTGGCCCAGAAAGCGGCAGCAAAAACGGCGGATTTTTCGGAATCAAGACTTTCTGGAAGCCTTGACGCGCACACTTAATACAGAAAATGGCAGGCTGTATGTTGTGACGGATTATGAGGAATACTTTTGGGAGATTCAGGAACGGCTTGCAGGTTTATCGGTGCTTCATCCTATCGACGCGAATCTCAAACCCGATCGCGATATCGCCACGAACTTTGAAACCAAGTATATCTTAGAAGGCAGACCTATTTATCGGGCGGTATATGAAAAAGTTTTATCTTAAGACCGAGTGGAAATAGAATTAAAAATCAAGTCCCGTAATGGAATGGAGGGACGACTCAATAGAGAGAAACCTTCAATGACCAATTACCCTTATTACTCCGCAAGGAGAGAAAAAAATGGAAACTGTAGAAACCACTGCGATACGAACCCTCCTAACGCCTGAAGAATACCTCGCCAGGGAACGGAAAGCACTAACGAAAAGTGAATACCGCGATGGGCGGATACATGCACTGCCGGGAGCAAGCCGCAAGCATAATCTCATCGCAGTTCACGTAACTGGTGAGCTTTACATACAATTGAGAACACGGTCATGTGAGGTTTATACCAATGATATGCGGGTGAAAGTTAGTGCAGCGGGATTGTATACATATCCAGATGTCGTTATTGTTTGCGACGAACCTCGCTTTGAGGATTCACATTTTGATACGCTCCTCAACCCAACTGTTCTGATAGAGGTACTTTCGCCGTCAACGGCAGCCTATGACCGCGGCGAGAAATTCGCGTCTTATCAAAAACTTGATTCCTTATGTGAGTATGTGCTGATTTCACAAGACAGCGTTTGCGTTGAACACTATCTGCGACAGGCGCAGGATTGGAATTTGACGGAGTTTCGCTCGCTTGATGATGTATTTTCTCTCGTTTCAATAGCGTGCGAATTGTCTTTGCAGGCGATTTATGCGAAAGTTCAGTTCTCTCAGGAGTAGACCTAACCCCCAGAACGTGCTGCGAACCGACACAGGGGCATAAAGATGAACACAGAACAACGTGACACTGCGACACCTGAATTGTGGCAATCTCTTCCGAATGCGCCCGGCGTTTATCTCATGAAAGCCTCCGATGGTACTGTCATCTACGTCGGAAAAGCGGTCCGTTTACGGACACGCGTGCGTTCTTATTTTCGCGAGAAATCTGCACAGGCACTCACCTTGCAGATGATGCGGTATGTTACTGAAGTTGATTATATCGTCACAGAGACGGAAGTAGAGGCGTTGATTCTGGAAAATAATCTGATTAAGGCGCATCAACCCCGCTACAATGTGAAACTGAAAGACGATAAACGCTACCCGTACCTACGCGTGACCACGGATGAACCTTTTCCGCGCATCCATATCACCCGTAAAGCCGAGAACGATGGAACACGATATTTCGGTCCGTTTGTTCATGTACGTTCAACACGTCAGGTGCTGAAGCAGTTGACAAAGTTTTTCCCTATTCGCACCTGTACCTTACCGCTCACAGAGACAGAAAATAAGTACCGGGTCTGTTTAGATTATCACATCGGACGCTGCCCGGGGCCTTGTGCAGATAAGGTCAGTGTCACAGATTACGACGAGATCGTTCGGAAGGTGTGTCAGTTCTTGAGTGGGAATACGGACGCTGTTGTTAAGGAATTGACAGAACAGATGGAAGCCGCAGCGGAGGTACTCGATTTTGAGACTGCTGCGAAGTATCGCGATACGCTTAAAGACGTTCAACAGGCGATTACAACACAGAACATGGATAGTGTCTCCGCAGCCGATGAAGATGTCATCGGCATTGCGGCACGGCCTGATATTGCGTGTGTGCAGCTCCTACGGGTGCGAGATGGTAAACTGCTTGAACGTGAGCACTACTACCTCAACGATGCCGATCCAGAGTCGCTCGCGACGGCGTTGAGTGCCTTCATTTCGCAGTATTATCAAAACGCGGTTTTCGTGCCAAAAACGGTTGTCTTGCCGATGCCGATTGAGTCCGTAGAACTCATCGAAAACTGGCTGAGCGAGAAGCGCGGGAGCCGTGTCGGGCTACATGTGCCGAGAGCCGGTAGGCTCAGAAAGTTACAAACTTTGGCATCAAAAAACGCTGAGATTCTGCTAACGCAACGTGAGCAGAATGTCGTTTATAGTAGTGGTGTGGAACCCGCACTCGTTGAACTGCAGGAACTGCTTGAATTAAAACACCCGCTCAGACGGATTGAGGCGTACGATATTTCCAATCTCGGTGATCGGTTCGCTGTTGGGTCAATGGTAGTTTTGGAGGATGGGAAGCCGGCTTCAAGTGAGTACCGGCGGTTCAAGATCCGCTCGGTTGAAGGGCAGAACGATTTCGCGATGATGCAAGAGGTAATCACGCGCCGCTTCCGTCGTGCTATCGCAGACGATGAAAAATTTAATAAACTGCCGGATCTAATGTTGATTGATGGCGGCAAAGGTCAATTAAGCGCGGCGCAGGCAGCTATGAAA
>VXXH01000088.1 GCA_009835515.1 Candidatus Poribacteria bacterium | reverse complement strand
GTCAAAAGTGTAGTGAAAGATGTCGCGCCCCGCATCTTTGTGGGTTCTGAGGGTGTGCTGTTTCTGTCGCTCAGGGTTTCTGGAGATGACTTCTTCTGCTGCGCGTAAGATTTTCTCGCTACACCTGTAATGGTCATCCAATTCGACGGTTCGCGGGTCGAAATCTGTTCTGAAATTATCAATATACTCCGGGTTTGACCCACGCCAACTATAGATAGACTGGTCTTCATCGGCGACGACCATGAGATTACGCGCCGGTGTGGCACAGAGCAGTTGAAGTAGATGATACTGCACGCGGTTCACATCGTGAAACTCATCAACAAGGATATAGGAGATTTCCTTATGATAGGCCTCTTTTACTTCTTCTACGCCTAACAGTTCGACAGTTTTCAGCTGAAGATCATCAAAATCAAGGGCATCGTATTCGTCGAGTTTATGCTGATAGGCTTGCAGGACACTTCGGATATTTTCAATAGTCTCGGAATCGTAAATATCCGTCTCATCTACCGCATCGACAGGATTCTGTAGTTTACATTTGGCATCGCTGATAATGTTTCGTAGCAGCCATGGCGGGTAGTCGTCAGCGTTGAGACTCAGTTCTCGAACGCTTTCTGTTAAAATCTCGTCTTGGAGTTCCTGATCAAAAATGGTGAAATTCTCGCTCAATCCGATCTTCAGCGCATGTTTCCGTAGCACTTTGACACAAAATGCGTGGAACGTGTAAGCCTTAACGCTTGATCCGTGCGGTTCGCCAATCTCGGTGTTGATGCGTTCCTGCATCTCTTCGGCAGCTTTATTCGTAAACGTAATCGCCAGAATCTTCTCAGGTCTGATATTGTGTTCGCGGATCAGATGCGCAATGCGGTGCGTGATAACTTTTGTTTTCCCAGTGCCGGGCCCTGCAATGACGAGAAGGGGACCGTCTTTATGTGTTACCGCTGCTATCTGTTTCTCATTTAAGCCGTGCAAGGTGTTCATCAGGGTTCCTCCGTACATCCTATCGGGAGAAAGTTGTGTGTTTCTGTAGTCAGTATAATATGCGTTTTACATCAAGATTCATAGCACAGAACAGTAATCTATTACGGTAAATAATGCACGGTTATTATACCTTATTTAACACGAAAAAGCAAAGGTTTTTGCGTATTAAGTAGGGGCACTAACCCGCCGACAGAAACGAATATTGAATCAAAACATCCCACTGTACGCCCGAACCTCCCGGTCGCGACTTTCCAGCCCAAACAACTAAATAGCCGCAAACTAAAGAGACTTAAAAGATCATAGGTTGGGTAGAGCGGTAAAAGACCAAAACGCTTTAGTTTATACGGAGAATGCCAATTTTCGATGCCTCGTTGGTATGAGTCAGTGTATAGTTGATAGGCGTGCTGAGTAAATATTGACAATAATCCAGCCATGTGGGTCTAATGATCTTATCAATCTTTTCACGCACTATATTACGGCATCCAGTTACTTTTGGATGATCATTTTCCGTGTTGCTTTAAACTCCTTCGCCGTTAACGTATAGAAATACACACCGCTCGATGCTGGCTCACCAAGTTCATTTTTTCCGTTCCAATACACTGCACGGTGCCGGTCATGATAGATACCAATAGATTGGTGTCCTAATTCCAATGTCCGAACTACTGTTCCGTCCACTGCATAGATAGTCACCGTGACCTCTGCTGGCTCCGCTAACTGATAAGGTATCCACGTTTCGGGGTTGAATGGGTTCGGGTAGTTTGGTAAAAGTGCTGTCTCTATCGGTGTCAATGTGTCTAAGAGTTGTTCTAAAAAGCGAATTCCGCGTTGTGAGATGGCATCCGTGAGATTGAATTGCTGTGCTTGTGCAAGCCATTGTTGCACCTCTGCTGCTGTAAGCGTCGCCGGGGGTTGTAGATGAATAGAGGGTGCAGCTGCTGAGGCTACTATTGCACTTGCAACCTTAACCAGATCTCTGATATCAACGATGCCATCACCGTTGACATCGGCGGTATTTGGTCCCATCTGCCCTAAGTTTTCGGCAACCCATACTAAATCTTGAATGTTTAGGACACCATCACCGTTGACATCCTCGGGTATCTCTTCCAGAACCGATGGAACGGCATTAAAATCCCATAGGAGTACTATACCGCTCTCAGAATCTGTACTTGCGAGGACCGGCTCATCGGAAGCGAACGACACATTATAGCTGTTATCTTTTGATGTTTCATGTGTAGTCGTGAGTATTTGAAGATGCTCACCTGTGACAACATTCCACAAGCTGCCCGTGATGACACCCACGTAAGGATGACCAATGTATTTCCTGTTCCCACTAACGAGTTTTGTGCCATCAGGACTGAATGCGAGACTTTGAATCCAACCCTTATGCTCTTTGAGCATTCTGATATGTTCTCCTGAGGCAACGTTCCATAAATCTATTTTCCCATGACCCCCACTGGCAAATGTGGTCCCATCAGGACTGAATGCGAGACTGTTAACCCTACCGAGTCCATTAAAGTTTTTGAGGCGTTCTCCTGAAGCAACATTCCATAAATCCATTTTTTGGTAACCCCCACTGGCGAATATGGTTCCATCAGGACTGAACGCGAGACCCTGGACCCTATTTCTCGAATTATGGTTGTGGACCACTTCTGTATGTTTAGTGAATGTTTTTATGTGTTTTCCCGTGGCAACATTCCATAGATTCATTGTATAACTCCCATTGGCGAGTATGGTCCCATCAGGACTAAACGCAAGGCTGCTGGCTGCTGCTTCATATCCAGTGAGTGTTTTTATATGTTTTCCTGTTGTGGTATCCCATAAATAAATGGCATATTCCTTGTCAAAACTAAATTTTTCCCCAGCAGCGAGTACGGTCCCATCTGGACTGAGTGCAAGACTTTGAAGATCTTCCATATATCCTGTAAGAATTTTTATGGGTTTTCCTGTTGCGGTATTCCATAGGCGAATTGTCTTGTCTGAACTTTGGCTAATGAGTGTTGCACCATCCGGACTAAACAGGAGTCTTTCGATCCGCTCCGTATGTCCTTCCAGATTTCTAAGGGGTGCGCCCGTGGTGGCATCCCATAGATGGATAGTCTTGTCCCAACTTCCGCTGGCGAGTGTTAATCCATTCGGACTGAACGCCAAACTGTAAATCTCATCCGTATGTCCAGTGAGTGTTTTCATATCCTCTCCGGTAGTGACCTCCCACAAACGGATAGTCTTGTCCGAACTTCCACTGGCGAGCGTTAATCCATTCGGGCTGAATGCCAAACTGTTGACCCCGCCTGTGTGTCCGGGGAGTGTTTTTATGTGCTCCCCCGTGGCAGTTTCCCACAGGTGAATTGTCTTGTTTCCACCACTGGCGGTCATTGCACTATCTGGACTGAACGCCAAACTGTAAACCCCTCCATTCACGAAGGGCGTTGCAAACATTCTACCCGTGGCAACATTCCATAGAGAAATAAAATTGCCTTGATCTACTGGAAATGGGGACGGAGCTTGAGCGGCAGGTTCGACAGCTGGGCCGCCATCGTTCTGAACGCTCACAAGCACTGTCCCATCCGGACTGAACGCAAGACTAAAGAGTATTCCGGGACAGCGGAGTGTTTTTATCTGTTTTCCCGTGGCAACATTCCATAGATAGATTGTCCTGTCTCTACCTCCGGTAGCGAGTGTCTGCCCATCCGGACTGAATGATATGCTTGAGATATCTGTCATAGGGTTCAGCAGGTCGAGTTCTTCACCACTGTGTGCATTATGAAGCCAAACTCCAATCGAAGTAGCGACAGCTAGCTGAGTTCCGTCCGGTGAAAGTTGTATCTCATTGATCTTGCCTTTTCCGAGGCGTGTTTTGGCACCTTCCGGTAAATGCCATTGTGTGTAGTCTTGAGCCAAGTTATTGGATGGGTATAGCACTGAAACAACGAATAGTATCAAACAGGTCGAAAATAGTATTTTTTTCATTTGAAGTCCTTCTTTTTTTAATAATCTGCTGCCCTCGGGGAAAAGCATGTAGGCAATTTATGCGAATGTTTTAACAACCCAAGTTGCTACTAAGCAAAATGCTGTTTCAATTATCCTTAAATCTGTCCTTGGATGGGAAAGATTATATTCAAGTTTAACTCGTGGGTCAATTAAATTTGCATGTGATTTCAAAATGAGAGGAAATCTACATGGTGTTCAAGCGAAAGGGATGACAGCTGTATATGT
>VXXH01000106.1 GCA_009835515.1 Candidatus Poribacteria bacterium | reverse complement strand
TAGTAGTACGATTTGGACGCGCTTTCATCAATTAGTACTAAAACTTCTTGCCGGGTGTACCCCTCTTTTTCGATAAGTTCGTCGCAATCCACCCTGTTTTTTGCGTCGGGGCCTCTGCCTGCTTCAAGGATTGAATTCGTCAACCAACTGGTGCGTACGCCGTTGATACCGGAGGTATAATTTGCTTCGTAGTTGCCTTTCACTAAGCCGACGAGTTGATCGACTTTGTTGCGTGGATATCCTTCCGGACGTGGGTAAGCAAGCGGTTCCGCCTCTCCACCTTTTGGTGTGTAGCGGATTCCATTTTTGATTTCTATCGTGCCTTCGTCACCTTCAAGAATTACCCATTCTTCAAACCCGACACGCGTGTTGCCGAGGATAGTGATTGTTCCTTCAGCACCGTTATCTAAGGTTACATCGGAATAGGAATTAATTTCGACGAACTTCGGGACGAGGTTTCCGTCGTCGTCCTCAAACTTCATGTCGGTTGTTCCGTAGACTTCACTCGGCAATGCACCGGTCATCCACAGGAATATATCTTGGAGATGGCTGCCAGAGTCGTTAGGTTGACCACCACCGGAGAAGCGGGGATCCCCTCGCCATCCACCTGCACCCCACCGTTGTGCCATGTAAACCTCAAACTTCTGTAGGTTTCCGATGCGTCCTTCAGCGATGGCACGCCTACCTGCCATATAGGTATCTTCGTAGTGGCGTTGATACCCACCAACAAGGTGTAGCCCACTGCCCATCGCAATTTTGGTAATGGAGATCGCATCGCCGACGATGTTCGCCATCGGTTTTTCGACGATGACATGGCAACCGGCACGGAGCGCGTATTTCACATGAATATCGTGCAGGGAGTGCGGTGAGAAAACGCCGACAATATCCAGATCTTCGTGATTTAGCATCTCAATGAATTCATGTTCACCGAGGTACCGGTTAAGACTGTTCGCTTTGTAGCCATCAACCCGTTCTTGGAGTGCATTCTCTAAAGCGTCCAAACTGCCTTCATGTGTATCCGCTGCGGCGACAACTTCAGCATCGGGATGTGTCGCGAAACCGAGTGTGTTACCGCGTCCTGCACCACCTGGTCCAATCACACCGACTCTTAAAATATCATTTTTGCTGGTTCCCATGATTATAACGCCTCCGGATTATATATGTCAAGAGAAATTGTCATGTTAATAAAACGTTACCAATCTTCTTAAAAAGTTACCAAATGGTAACTTTTTTCGTTTTTTGGTGATTTTCCAGATATGGTTGAGAACATAGTCACTGTATGGGTTCGTAAGCGTTTTTCTCTGATGTTTCGCTGTAAAAAAAATGTTACCATGGTAACGGTAACTGTCAACGGCTAAAGACGCGGAAGAGTTTTTTGATCGGATCGTAGAACTCGTCAACCACGCGTTCTTTGAGCGGAATGATAGCGTTATCGGTAATTGTAATGTGCTCTGGACATACCTTTGTACAACACTTCGTGATATTGCAGTACCCGATACCGTCTGAATCCTTCAATTCTTCCAACCGGTTTTCGGTGTCGATCGGGTGCATCTCCAAAGACGCGGCATAAACGAAGAATCTCGGTCCGATGAATTCGTCATGAAGATCGTGTTCGCGAAGGACATGACAGACATCCTGGCAGAGGAAACACTCAATGCACTTCCGAAACTCTTGGACGTGATCGATGTCTTCCTGTTCCATCCGCCATGTGCCGTCTTCGGCATCGGGCGGACGCGGCGTAAAGGGTTTCATCTTCTCTTTGACTTTGAAGTTCCACGACACGTCTGTAACGAGGTCTTTGATGAGCGGGAACGCGCGCATGGGTTCAACTGTAACGGGTTCGTCGAGCGGTAGGTCATTGAGGCGCGTCATGCACATCAATTTCGGTTGCCCATTGACTTCGGCGGAACAGGAGCCGCATTTTCCTGCCTTGCAGTTCCATCGAACAGCCATGTCGTTTGCTTGTTCGGCTTGGATACGGTGGACAGCATCTAAAACCACCATGCCTTCAGAAACCTCGGTGTCGTAATCGACAAATTCGGCTCCATCTGCATTACCACGCCAAATTCTAAAAGTTGCTTTCGCCATAATAGTTATCGGTTGTCGGTTTGCCTCGCAGTGAGAGTTATCGGTTACGTCTGCTGTGACGCGACCATCCCCTGACAATCATCAACAACTTTCCTCCCTTTCCCGTTTAGGTTATCGTCATCAGAAACCTCTTTAACCAACAACTGATAACTGATAACCGAAAACTATTTATCCCATCTCGTCTATGATTTCTTGCAGATCGGCTCGGAGTTCATCAACCGGTTGTCGGTAGATCTCCATTGTGCCATCATCTGTTTTCTTGATGATCGTGTTATATTTGCCTGCACCCGGCTCCTCTTTCTCTGGGTGGTCGTCTCGTGAATGTGCGCCGATGCTTGCCCTGCGTTCGAGTGCCGCAAGCGCAATCGTTTCGGAGACCGTGAGTAGACAGTCGAGATCAAGCGCAGTATGCCATCCTGCATTATATTCTCGATTGCCGATAGCGTGGACGATCTCCGCTTTTTCGCGTAGGTCTTGGATCTCCGCCAAGGCTTGTGTGAGACTTTCTTGGCTTCGGGCAATTCCTACGAGTTCCTGCATTTTTTCTTGGAGTTGTGCCTGAATATCATAAGGCCCCAATTGGTCACCATTGCCATCGTTTGGCGGGTTCTCGAACGGTTTTAGTGTATGCCCAGCGATTGTATCAATTTCTGCTGCATCAAGTGGAACTGCTTCATTTTCCATGGCAAACCGCGCTGCGTATTCACCCGCACGCTTGCCGAAGACGAGCAAGTCAGATAAGGAGTTACCACCAAGTCTGTTCGCACCGTGTAAACCGGCAGCGCATTCGCCTGCCGCGAAAAGTCCTGGAACCGCTGTCATCTGTGAGTCGGCATCGACGCGGATACCGCCCATAATATAGTGTGTTGTCGGACCGACTTCCATCGGTTCTTGTGTGATGTCAATGTCAGCGAGTTCTTTGAACTGGTGATACATACTCGGCAGTTTCCTACGGATATGTTCAGGCGCGTTCGGAATCTTCTCCTTAATCCATGCTATATCCAAGAAAACACCGCCGTGTGGACTGCCCCTGCCTTCTTGAACTTCCCGAACAATACAACGGGCGACGTGATCGCGTGTTAAAAGTTCAGGTGGACGGCGCGCTTCTCGATCACCTTGCGTATACAGCCAACCCTCTTCCGGGTTATCCGCCGTTTGGTTCACATAAAGTTCAGGGATGTCGTCAAACATGAAGCGTCTGCCTTCGCTGTTTGTAAGGGTACCGCCTTCACCACGGACGCCCTCTGTAACCAAGATACCTCGGACACTGGGGGGCCACACCATACCCGTCGGGTGGAATTGGACGAATTCCATGTCAATGAGTTCCGCGCCAGCATGGTATGCGAGGGAGTGTCCATCACCGGTATATTCCCAACTATTACTTGTGATTTTATATGCCTTCCCGACACCGCCTGTCGCCAAAACGACCGCTTTCGCAGCAAAAACTTTGAAGCGTCCTTTTTCGCGTTCGTAGCCGAAAGCACCGGATACCCTATCCCCTGTTTTCAGGAGCGAAACGATGGTATTCTCCATGTGTACTTCAATACCTTGGTGGATGCCGTGATCTTGTAGTGCGCGGATCATTTCTAATCCGGTCCGGTCGCCGACGTGTGCGAGGCGCGGGTATTGATGTCCACCGAAGTTTCGTTGGAGGATACCACCTTCTTGTGTCCGGTCGAAGAGGGCACCCCATGCTTCAAGTTCACGGACACGGTCAGGCGATTCCTGTGCATGGAGTTCTGCCATCCGTGCGTTGGACAGATATTGTCCACCACGCATCGTATCGGCAAAGTGGACGCGCCAACTGTCTCTTTCATCAACATTCGCCAAAGCAGCAGCGACTCCGCCTTCTGCCATGACAGTGTGTGCTTTACCAAGCAGGGATTTGCACACGAGTCCTACTTTAAGGTCGCCTACTGCGGCTTCAATGGCAGCGCGAAGCCCCGCACCACCGGCTCCGATTATTAATACATCGTATTCATGCGTTTCGTAAGATGCCACGCTAAAATTTCCTCTCTATAAATATTTTATTCTTACAACGTATTTAAAATGTAATCCAATCCGTACCGAGTGCGGGTGCTATAAAACGGACGTATACATCCGAAAAAC
>VXXH01000447.1:490-4200 GCA_009835515.1 Candidatus Poribacteria bacterium | reverse complement strand
GATGTGTAAAGGGAGTCCTGATTTTTTGATATAAAAGACAGGTTTTTGGACATAGCACTCCGCTGGAGTGCGGGAGGTTGCAAACGCTATTTTCTATAGACATAGCACTCCGCTGGAGTGAGGAAAAGGCTATAAATATAAAACCCTTACAAGGCTAAAGCTGCCAACGTACACCTACAATGGGTGACGCTACGAAAGAGCACGTTCAATAGACCAATGCCTGTCTGTGCTTTGGACGACGACAGCACCCGGCATGTCCATTTGCCTTAGCATCTCGTTGACTTCGGCGATGGTGAAGGCGGCGAGGAAGGAGTCGTAGTATAACTTTTGTTGTAAAGAATATCAGCGGGTATTTTAGAAGCATATCAAGCTTAATTTTTCACCGCCTTTGCTTTTTGTTGACACTTTGGAAAAAATCGTTGTATAATTCTATTGAACTATCCAAAGTTGAAAATGTTGCGTTGTAACGTGTTGTGCACTGTACCACTATTATTACAGCAGGAGAATAAGATGAAAACAATCACATACGCTGAGGTCCAGCAGTTAGTCACAAAAATCCCAGAAACGGAGTTACCGTTAGCGTACTGCTTGTTGGCTGAGTTGGTGGCAGGGGAACCGCAGTCACCTCAGGCGGCATTTATGCGTCTTTCCGTAGATGAGCGTCGCCAAGTTCTGGCACAACAGGCGGAACAAATGAAAACTCATTATGAAGAAACGGCAGACGAACGCACCGAATGGCAATCAGGAGATTTCATTGATGAATATTAGGCGCGGACATATTTGGTTAGCGGATCTGAATCCGACCGTTGGAACGGAAATCCAAAAAACGCGTCCTGTTGTCGTAGTGAATTCTGATGAAATCGGTGTGTTACCCATTCGGCTTATCGCCCCGATAACGGAATGGAAAAACTCCTTTGTAGGTAATGTTTGGCATGTGAGGTTAGAACCGAATATCATAAATGGTCTCACAAAGCCCTCGGTGGTTGATACATTACAATTACGAGGTATTGATACCCTGCGGTTTGTTAGGAAAATAGGAGAGGTCTCACCGCCAATTATGCGGTTAATTGTTACAGCAATCGCGACAGTAATTGAATACGAGCCTGTCCTTACATAGGAAGCCCCTAACCGCGCGAACTTCCCTTATCCTGTAAATCCTGATTCAGAGAATTACCTTGTCCGCTCAATGGACCAGTGTCGATCAGTGCTTTGGACGACGGTGGCATTTGGCATGTCCATCTGTGTTAGCATCTCGTTAACTTCGGCGATGGTGAAGGCGGCGAGGAAGGAGTCGTAGTATAACTTTTGTTGGTAAGGGGTGTCATCAGCGGCATACTTGTCAACAAACGCTTGGGCATCTGCGGGAGTTTCTGGACGGATGAGGTCGCGGATGAGAACAGTGCCTTTGGGACGCGCAACTCTGCCCATCTCTTGGAGTGCTTTCATTGCGTCGTGGATGTGATGCACGATGCTGTTGGAAATGAGTCCGTCAAAGGTATTGTCAGGGTAAGGGAGGGTTTTGGCATCGACGAGTTCAAGGGTTATCCTATCGGTGAGACCGGCATCTGCGACGTGGCGTTTGGCTATCTTTAGCATCTCTTCGGACAGGTCAATGGCGGTGATGTGGATATTGGGACAGCGTTGTGCGAGGAGGATGGGTATCTGGGCGGGACCGGTGCCGACATCAAGAAAATGCCCAGTACTTGCGCCGAGTGCGACGACACGGTCTACGAAAGCTTGATCAACCTCACCGTGCCCCATCGCATCGTAGGCTTCGGCGGCTTCTTGTGTATCCATGACTTCTGGTTCTACGATTCGATTCATTCTCTGACTTTCTGATGAGTTGAGCGACAGTTATTACATTCTGATGGATCTGGTCGGATTGAAATTGTGTGTACATTCCGACCGCCATAGCGTCTGTCGGTTTGATGTTTTCAAGCGCGAGTTGAAGTGCTTCACGCGGTTCGTTTCTACCAGCGGCTAACACTTTGATGGCGATTATCGGTAGCGGTATCGCTTTTATAGCGGCAAATGCCGCGGACCGATCGTCTGGTAAATAGAGTTCTCTATGTCTTGTATGATTATATAACGCACAGACATAAAAGTCAACATCATATCCTTCAGTGTAGCAATACTTGAGGACCTGTGGATCATGCGTACCGAGTCCGACAGCACAACCGAGGTCCCGGATGTATTTGAGGCTTTCGTGCAATGAACCGAGTCGTCCCTCTGCGGACAATTTATCGGTCGTGCCACCGTGATGGTAGATGGCAATTGGTTTATAACGTGCGATAATCTGTAGGTACTCGTCGAGATCGGCGTATTCTGTATCTTTGGGAGTCTGGGCAATCCACTGGATTGTTCCGCCTGTGTTCCAGTATTCGTTGAGGACGCGCATAATATGCCTATCGGCACGCGCGAGGACAGTGTTAATTCCGTTCTCCTCCGCTTGCCGAAGGTCTGCCATAATTTGGTGCGTCGTATAGTAATCTATCATTGCCTGCGATGCCGCGGCAGAGCGGTGCGAAATGCCACTATACGGATTGCCACCGATAATGAGGCGCGTGACACGATGGGATGCGATGGAAATTGTCGGTAGTTTCATCGTATTATTTTATGCCCCCCGGCTTCTCTTGAGAAAAATGGGAGCTCCGAGAACCGGCATTGGGGTTCAAATCTCTGTTCGCCGAAATTTTGTAAATTACACCCTTTGGGTCCGTATAAAACATAAGTTGATACATTTTAACTGTTGTCTCGGGTGTCTGTGTTACCCGGTGTCCGAGGTTAATTGACCGTCTGCTGGAAATGATTTCGCGATGTGCTTGCTGTAGAAAAGTCAGCGAAGGTGTCTGCCAGATGTAAATTTTTGAACCTGTGTCGGTGTTGCTGATTCCATGGGGTGTTCCCCATTTTTGAATCGCCGTTGAAATGTGCTTCCCGTGCCACACTTCCAGAATTCGCTGTACTTCTTTCCGCTGTATTTCTTTCTTCTCAGGTGAGGGTTCGGGGGCATTCGTCAAATGCTTCGATGTCGTACACCCGACAGCCAAGAAGCCTGCGATAAACAAAAAATATAAAGTGAATGTGAATCTGTTCATTTCAAAACTCCTATCCTACTTTTAAAGGAAATTCGCCCCTACTTCCACTTGAGTTCACTCGCGGGGTCATAATTCTTCTTGATGAGTGTTTTGGAAATTATACCGTCTGACCGCGCATAAAATGTGAGTTCGTAGGTGTAATCTGTCTGTAAAATTGTTCCTGATACTCCGTTTAAACCGTTGGGGTATCGCTTGGAAAGGATTCGGTGACGCGGTGGGGCAAGGAATGTCTGCACGGGCACTTGCCAAATGTAGATGCGCCAACCTGTCCCATCGCTGTTAATTTCGTTCGGTGATCCCCATTTCTGAACAGCTTTTGAGATGTGTGTCCCTTTCCACCTATCTATAGTTTGCTGCATTTTCTCATCTGGCGAGAGTTCTGAAGTAGAAGGATGTGCCCTATGCCTCAAATGCGCCGGTGCTGTACACCCTATCAGTAAAATGCTCGCGATAAACGCAAAATGTAAAGTTAACGCAAATCTGCTTATTTTTAAAAAGGTCTGCTGGAAAATTCGGGTCATCACAATGAACACTTCCCTGTTAACTTTATCAGATAAATAGCGATTTCTATGCCAATAGGACTTACGCGATATTGATAGAATAGATAGATTT
>VXXH01000447.1:0-480 GCA_009835515.1 Candidatus Poribacteria bacterium | reverse complement strand
ATTTAGCATTTTTGGCATACATAATCATTCAGTTTTGATTTTACCCCATGTGGTTGTGAGCAACTGGGGTTGTGGCGAAACGGGTAAAGCAGATGGGTCAAACCAATCGCCGGCATAATTGCTGCCATCATGCGTAAGTTGTGTGACACCATGGGTCACCAAATTGATTTTGAAGATTTGCGTCCCGTTTCCGGTCGCTTGTGAATAGACCAGTTCATCACCAGACGGTGACCAAGCGGGTGAGAGTGCGAGTACGTCAACAATCTGTTGAAGCCCACTGCCATCTCGGTTGGCAATAAATATGGACTGTTGACGATGTTCTGGTCTAATCCAAACAAAGGCGATTTTGTTATTAGCAGGTGACCACGCGGGTTGCCGCATTCTCGGAGTATCGTCCGGCAGGAGTGTCCCTTGTTTGCGGGTTTTTAGGTTGATAAATCGTATTTGACGACTCACCCAACGGATCTCATCTACCACAAA
>VXXH01000742.1 GCA_009835515.1 Candidatus Poribacteria bacterium | reverse complement strand
GTTTAAATATTGGTGTAAAGCAAATCGAATTGACAATAAGAAAAAGCATTACTGGACTTATACAGAGAAGAAAAATGGTCGTGTTAAGATCAGTGATGAATTAACAAAAACTATACTTTCTCACTATGATCAATTGGAAAACATTGCCAATGATACTAAGCGGCTTGGATACGAAAGAGCCGCAGAAATACTCCGAGAAAAGATGCCTCAGGGGAAGCAAGGTCGCTCAGGTGACCTAGGCGAAATTCTTGCAACCGAGTTGGTTGAGGAAGAGACCGGTTTTCATGTTCCAGTACGCCGCCTTAGATATAAAGACTGTCGCGAGATGGCCTTGCGTGGTGATGACTTCATCGGTGTTGAATATAACCACAAAGGGAAAAGGTTCCAGCTCTTAAAAGGTGAAGCCAAGAGCAATAAGAATCTCAATAAAACCACTGTCGAAAAAGCTCGGACTGCTCTTGAACGTAACAGTGGTCGTTGTACACCTGATTCTTTGTTATTTATAGCCAATCGACTACTAGAAAGTAATTGTCCACAAGAGAAAGAGCTGGGTCGCAAAATTCGCGATGAGGTGGGTATTAAATCACTAAACCGAGATCAAACTAGCCACATGCTTTTCACCATGTCAGGTAATAGTCCGCCTAAGTCGTTAAAGAAGAACTTAGATGAAACAGTTGCTATTCGAGATCAATATGTTGTGAATATCCATATCAAAGATCACCAAGAGTTCATTAAATCCATGTACGAAAAGGCACAAAAGTTAAGTGAATATTGAAGAATTAACCCAGTTTTTGAATACTGCAATTGCAGAAAAAAACACTAATCGGTTGCTATATCGAGGTGAAGCTTGGTCGCTGATGCGTGAAGAAGGTATTTTGCCAGCGTTTGCACCTAATTTTGGTGTGACAATAGAAACTGACCTTGCTGATTATGGTTTTGCCTTGCTTTGGGGAGCAATGAACTTAAGGGCTAAGTCGGGTCAGCCAGAACTGATAAATCAGGCATTCGAACAAGCAGCTAAAGCCTTTGAATCCATAGTCCGAAATGGTGCCCCTTATGCATTGGATCGAGGATTCTTCTTTACCTTAGCAGCCACAGCTTACCACCTTGCTGGATTCTCGGCGGTTGCTTATTCCCTGTTAAACGAGATAAGCGAAAATCTTAATACCTCACCCTGTGAGATGGCAATAAGACATCTTATTCTACGTGATGTTTTAAAATTACGCAAGTTTATACGTGAGCAATTGGAAAAGGAGGATTATGGTGACAAGAAACTATCCGATGCATTAATGGAAAATGTAATGGATAATGATGAGGTTGTATCCATAATTCTAAACTCGACTATATTTAGAGGCTTAGCATACTTTGAATTCGCACTTGAGACGGGAGATTCTGCTTCGATTGAGAAAGCTCATGAATTGCTTAAGACAGCAGTTAAACTAGCTGACAATGCTCAAAATGTTCCATTATGGTGGATATCGAATCTATGTTACCACCTTATCGACGATTTATGGCACCAATCGCTACACCAAAATCTACCAACCGAGCCACCAGAGGGCTCAGAGGAAAAATACCCAGACCTCCGCCGACTATTCATTTCATCACTTTATATGCGTGACAAATCCGAGGTAGAGCTATGGCCATCTCAGCTCGATGCAGCAAGGCGTTCCACAAATATCACTGACGATTTGGTTGTAGCGCTACCTACCAGTGCAGGTAAAACCCGGGTTGCCGAGATTGCTGCACTTATGACCTTGTCTTCAGAACATCGGGTACTGATCGTCACTCCATTGCGGGCATTGTCTGCACAGACAGAACGATCTTTTAGACATACCTTTGCTCCTCTTGGTTTCACAGTGTCCTCTCTTTATGGGGCCAGCGGTTTTTCAGATAGTGATGAAGACACTCTGCATAATCGTGATATCATCGTCTCTACACCAGAGAAACTGGATTTTGCGTTACGTAGCAAACCTTCGCTAATAAATGATGTTGGTCTCATAATCCTTGACGAAGGACACATGATTGGTCCAGAAGAACGTGAAATCCGTTATGAGACCTTGGTGCAACGCTTGCTTCGCCGCTCAGACTCTGACGGTCGCCGCATTGTTTGTCTCTCAGCTGTCCTGCCTAGTGGAAAAGAGCTGGATGATCTTACTGCATGGATTCGCTCTAATACACCTGGAAACCCAGTGCTATCCGATTGGCGTCCGACAAGACAAAGATATGGTATGCTAATTTGGAATGAAAAGGACGCAAGGCTTCTACTTGATTACAATAACCATGTTCCGTTTCTCGACAAGTTCGTGGTGCTGATACCGGCAAAGGGTAGAGAGAGAAAACCATATCCACGAAAGAATTCTCATTTGACCATCTTCGCCGCTTGGGAATTTGCTGCCCGCAACAAGCGCACATTAATCTATTCCACCCAAGCAAATTGGGTCGAAAGTTATGGAAATGAAATACTAAAGCTTTACGAACGCAAATATCTGGATTCTTTGTTGGAGGATGAATCTTCAATTACCCGAACTCTGGAGGTGGGAATGGAGTGGTTGGGCGAGGATCATGTTGCAATCAAATGCCTAAAAGTTGGAGTAGCATTGCATTATGGTCAATTGCCGAACCCCTATCTTAGGGAATTGGAAGACTTGCTTAACAAGGGTGTTTTGAAGGTAATAATTGCTTCACCAACACTGGCGCAAGGCCTCAACCTAAACGCTGCTGTTTTGATGATTCCAACATTAACTCATAGGAGAAATGGACTACAAGAGAAAATTAAAGGTGAAGAATTTGCAAATGTTGCCGGTCGTGCTGGGCGAGCCTTTGTAGATGTTGAAGGTCTTATTGTCCATGTCATATTCGATAAAGTTGAATGGAAAATTACAGAATGGCGAAAGTTGATCAATTCAGCCAAGGTACGGACCTTAAAAAGCGGCCTCATTCAGATCGTTGCCATGATTCTTGATCGGCTTTCAAGCAATGGCGTCCTAGATAGGGATGATGCTTGGGAATATCTTGCAAATTCCCGTGAAGCCTGGCAATTCACTCAAGAAGATAAAGAAACCAGTGACAATGAATTTTTTTCAATTGTCGAACGCCTTGACACAACTGTTTTCGGTCTGATAGAAGCACTTGATTCAGATCAAGCCAATCTACCGAGGTTATTGGATGAAGCTCTTAATGGATCCCTTTGGGCTCGTCAAATCCTTCGCGAGGATGCGAGTGTTGTCACAAACCAAAGGAAGGTTATAGCAGCACGTGCCAATCTGATCTGGAAAGTCACCACAAAAAAGGCACGGAAGGGACACTTTGCTATGGGCATCGGACTCGAATCTGGCCTCGCCATTGATGACATGGCAGAAGAATTAAATAAACTCATTGACTTGGCTGATGATGCTTCACTAACTGGTGAAATTAATGAACTTGTCAATGCCCTCTTGGAACTTGGTGAGAGGTTACTATTCATACAACCCTTCACTCCCGATAATGCAAATACTCTTTCGTCAGACTGGAAATCGATTCTTCGGCGTTGGGTGTCTGGTGAGGAAGTTTCCAAGATCGGGGTCCAGGACATGAAAGTTGTCGAAGATGTTTTTACTTATCGTTTTGTCTGGGCATTGGAAGCTGTCCGTATCCGCCGTATGTCTCATGGTTGGTCTCCAGTGATTATGGCAGGTGGTGCTGCTGCTGTAGTTGAAACTGGTGTCCCGAATCTCATGATGGCCATGTTAATCCGCGCTGGTCTACCTTCAAGACACGCTGCCATTGCAGCTGTTAAGGACACCAATCCAGTTTTTATTACACCCTCAGATATGAGGGACTGGCTTGAATCCGATGAAATCTTGGCTTACACAGAATCCGGTGTCTGGCCGACACCCAACACGGCAAAACTTTGGTCACGGTTTCGAACTAATGCCCTTAAAAGAGGAATCGAAAAATGGACGATTATGCCCTTCAAACGTATGCTTGACACCTCTGAAGTTGTAAATAAAGGATTATACAGAATTATAACCGACCAACAAGATAATCGAACTTGGCTAGCCACCCCAGATTACAAGAAAATTGTTGCATTCAAAACGCCAATCGTTGATACCAAACCCAGCATACTTTCAGGTAGAATTTTAGAGAATAACAAGCAGGTTGAAGTTTTACGCATTGGTTCAGGAAAGTACGTTGACAGCTAACTGGCAAGTACGAGTGTTATTACCTAAACTCTTGGGG
>VXXH01000458.1 GCA_009835515.1 Candidatus Poribacteria bacterium | reverse complement strand
ATATATCGCCTTTGTCCGGACTTACGACACTTGCTTTTTTGAATTTGTCACACAATCAGATTTCTGACATTCGACCCCTTGCAGGTCTCACGGGGTTAGGTGGATTAAAACTTGCGAACAACCAAATTGTAGATATTTCACCGCTCGCAGGGTTAGTTAATCTTAATTTGTTGAATATAGCCAATAATCGAATTACGGATTTTTCACCACTCGCAGGGTTAAATCTTCAAAGCCTGAATACGAAGCGTAACATTAGTGTCGATCTGAGTATGATTGATACATCCAAGATTACAAACCTTGTAAATGATTTGGTGTGTGATATTCAACGTCCTTCAGCCTATGAACGTGTCCAGCGTCGTGATTATCCGTCTCTTTTATCTTCTTGGGGGCACGTTTTAGAGGTCCACGAAAATAAATTTGAAAATATCCCAATCCATGATCTTTATTTCTGTTGCCCGAACGATCTGCATCTTTACTGGGAACTTCGTAGCACTGCTAACGGGCCCAAACCCGTATTGATAGATCATATTTTTGAGGCGAAACAGCGACGTGCTGAACTGTTATTGCTAAACCCTAATTTAGTGATGTTAGTGCCTATTATCTATTACACGGGGGTCAGACCGGATTACAAAGAGGTGGGGTTGGATTATATTCCTGATAATATTTTTCTCCGCGATGAACAGGGTAATATTGTTGAAGAATTCCCGGGGGGGGAATTACTATTAGATTTTACGCTTCCTCAGACGCAGCAATGGGTCAAGGATCAGGTATTAGCAATTTCGCAATGCGGATTGTTTGACGGGATAATCCTTGACCATTGGGACCTTAAACCAAAACTTAGAGGGTATAGAACGCTTGAGGAAGAATATGCAGCGAGAAATGCTATTCTGCAGAGTATCCGTGAGATAGATGATGACCTCTTAATCCTCGTAAACGCGGGTACGGGTACGCATGCAAAGATTCCGAGATGGGCACCCTATATCAACGGTATTTGGCTGGAGACGGGACCTGAAGCGAATTCTATATACGACGATCATGAAATTGCTAAAATCCAAGAAGCACTTCTCTGGGCAGAAACAGAAGCACCTTTCCGAGAACCGGTCATCAATGCTATATCCGGGGGCGGTAATCCGGGGATCCCTCCAGATTCATCTGAGACCTGGAAAGTTGTGCGTTCCTTGACAACACTTGCACTGACACATTCCGATGCTTATCTGATATTCAAAAATGGTGGAACAATCAGTAACCGACTTTGGGGCGTGGATATCACATATAAGGGCGTACATTCTGTTTGGCTGGAGTTCTGGGATGATTCCCTCGGTTATCCGATCGGCGGTGATGAAACGAAGGGTCAACTTTACGATAACCGCGAAGGCTTATTTATTCGTGAGTTCACCAACGGCTGGGCGGTCTACAATCGCTCTGGCATGAAACAGCAGATCGAGTTCTCAGAAGCGGTGTCAGGCGTTGCGAGTGGTGTAATGGAGAAACGCTCACATATCCTTCCCGACTTAGACGGTGAAATCTATTTGAAATCGGAATCGAGGTTGGAGACCCCTCCTACAGCGGATGTCAATGGTGATGGTGTTGTGAATATTCTCGATTTAGTGATTATTGCGAATGCATTTGGTGAAGCGGAACCGGATCTGAATGGTGATGGTGTTGTGAATATTCAGGATTTGGTGATTGTCGCAAACGCGTTTGAGTAAGCGGCACTCAATTTCACTTCTTGGTTTCCACGTAGCGATGGTTTTCCAACCGCATCGAGTCTTAAAAACGCCGCACCAATTCCAGACCCCACAACCGCGGTTCATTGACATATCCCGTCAGGTTGTTGAAATCAATACCACCTGTCGGAGACGTATCGTTGAGGATGTTCCGTCCTATAAGTGCTACCTCTATATCGCTATACGGTAATAAGCAGGCAAGCCGAACACCGCCAACCAAGAGCCAATCATCGGCAAACTCTACAGAATCGTAGAGAAAGAACCGCACCCGGCTACGATATGCCCAGTCCGTGGAAGCAATGAGGCGCACACCTGCTGGTAGGTCGAGAATATAATGCAGTGCTACGTCTGCAATCCATCCCGGAGCCTGTGGTAGACTGTTGCCATCAATGGAATAAATTCCATCAGCAACAGACGGATCTAACATCGTACAGGGTGCACCGCATCCTTGTATCGCCAGATTGGGATCGTCAATGCGTGTGTGGTTATAGCTAAGTCCCGCTGAAACCTCAAGCGCAGTGATTGGCATAAAAATCAACTCCGCTTCAACGCCGCGTCCAATCGTGCTATCGGCGTTTACCAACCGGTTGAAATTGGTTTCGCCACCGACCGCAGTGAGCTGCTGATCCTGCATAAAGTACTGGAACGCCGCCATATTCAGATGCAACCGCTGGTCCCACAAACGTAATTTCGTGCCGCCTTCAAAGGAGAGAATCGTCTCGGTATCCGCGACCGTGACAGCATCGCCAAACAACAAGCGTCCCTGAATGCTCGGTGCCCGAAAGCCTCGCGCCGCGCGGAGATACGTCTGCACACTCGGTGCCACTTGATAGCGGAGACTCAGATCGCCGCTCCAGACGGTGTCTTGCGGATTCTCGTGGATAGGACCGAGTGGACCTGCCCCGGTAACAGCGGGTGCTTGATCCCGCCATGCTGTATAGTCCTTCGCATCATGCGACAATCGTAGCCCCGCACCGAGTTCGAGGTTCTCAAGCATTTGGAAGGTCAACGCTGCGAACGCCGCCTGTGCTGTAGATGCCTGCTCTTGACGCGCCACGCCATCCAAAGCTCCCTCAGCGAGTGTATCGTAGTTGAAATCCTCCATCTCCACGAACTCCGAGAAATAGTATAAACCGAACTGGTAGGTGAGACGGCGCGCGGCTGGGCTCATCAAGCGGACTTCTTGGCTAAACTGTTGCAGGTTCGGAATACCGGACGCGGTTTCAGAAGGGAAGGGAATCTCACCGGGACCGCTTACTGGGAGAAACGCAGCCCCGTATCCGCCGTCGATGTCTCCGCGCGAGAAATTCGTCAGTCGTTCAAATCCGGTCAGCGACACCAGTTGGAAGTCCCCAATATCGTAGCGCACCTCAACGCTCAAACCTTGTGTGCTTAACGTCTGCTCATTACGTCCGTCATGGGCAATACTGCCTCGGGAAAAATCCGGCACCAGTCCACCTTCACCCTGTGACAGGATATTGGCGCGGAACAGGCGTGCGGTGCCGTCAAGATCGCGAGCATGGAATTTGAATCGTGTTTCCAACTCCGGGATAGGTGTCCACAACAACTGTAGACGACCTGCAAAGTCTCGATGTCCGCCTAAGGCATCATCTTCACCGGTATGTTGGTTGTCCACCCAGTCGTCCCGCCGTTGCACAAGCAATGAAAGCCGAGCGGAAAGCACAGACGGAACGAGTGGCCCCGATACAGCGCTTTCAAAATTACTGCTGTTAAATCGACCGTAATTCACCCGTACGTATCCTTCAAATGTCTGTGTCGGACGCGCCGATTCAAACTTCACAATCCCCGCGGGCGTATTGCGTCCAAACAGCGTCCCCTGTGGTCCCCGCAACACCTCAACCCGATCCAAGTCGAAGGCAGGAAATCCCTTTAGCAAAGCGTTTTCAAGCACAACGCCGTCGTAGAGCAGCGAAACCGGTTGTGAAGCGTTGAGGTCGAAGTCCGTATTGCCGAGACCGCGGATATAAAAACGCGGAAAGATACGTCCAAACGACGATTCGATCTGTAAACTCGGCGTGCGGTTCGACAAGAAACGCACATCCATACCCGATGAGCGTATAGCGTCAAATCTCTCACCTTGAAGTGTTGAAACGGAGAGCGGTACTTCAAAAGATCGCTGCTCACGTTTACGTGCAGTAACCACGACATCTTCCAACCGAATAATTTCTTCGGTTTCTTCTTCGGCAACAACCGTTAAAGATATAGACAACATCATCAAGAAAGCCAAAGCATAAAATCGTTTGCTAAAGTTCATATTTCCCTCAATATAGGATATGTGGGTTTCGTATAAAACAGTAATGTGGCTGTAGAATCCACATCATAATATCGTATAATTACGGACAATATTGTAGCATACTAAACCAAAAAGTCAACGAATAATGGATTTTTCTTGTACTTGTAGGAGCGATCTGTGGTTGCGATGCATTGATGAGTTTTTTTGTAGGAGCGATCTGTGGTTGCGATGCCTTGGTGT
>VXXH01000692.1 GCA_009835515.1 Candidatus Poribacteria bacterium | reverse complement strand
GATGTAGATCTCATGCTCGCTATTATTCACGCTGAATCCAACTTTAATCCGATCGCCGTGTCTAAAAACGGCGCAGGCGGATTGATGCAGATGATGCCCGAAACTGCCCGTGAGCTTGGACTTACAGTCCCTAAGTATCAGGATAAACGGAAACCGAAACTTGATTCACGCATAGACGAACGATTTGATCCAGACAAAAACTTGCACGCCGGTTTAACTTATTTTAAGATGCTTTTAGACAAATATAGAGGTAATCTGACTTTGGCACTCGGTGCTTATAACGTCGGCCCCGGTAAGGTGAGAGTCGCTGGTCCCCTTATCAACAGTGGTAAAAAATATGCCAATAAGGTGCTTAGCCGTTCCCAACACTACCGGAACAACTCAGCGCAAATGGAAACTGATCTCAAGCGGTTAGAAGCACTCCTGAATTAAAAAGAGGACGCGCTTCCAAAACGCATCTATAGACTGCAAGGGGATGATATGGATAAAATTAGATTGGCAATCGTTGGATGTGGCGGGATGGGACACCGGCACATGTATGGGTTAGCAGAACTCCATCGGGCAGGTTGGACTCGGTTTAACCTTGTCGGGGCGTGTGACCCAATCCTCGCAAATGCTGAATCACTCGCGGCACAAGCAGAAGAACGTTTTGGTGAAAAACCTGCTGTCGTTGGAAGTCTCAAAGAACTCGCTGAAGTCGGTGTCGATGCTGTGGATGTGACAACTACACCACCGTATCACCACACCGTTGCTATTGAAACCCTCGAACGCGGCTGGCACACAATGGTCGAAAAACCGATGGGGTTAACTGTCCGGGCGTGTAATCTCATTCGGCGCGCCGCTGATGCATCTGATGCAATCCTTAGTGTTGCAGAGAACTATCGACGCGATCCGATCAACCGACTTGCCAAAGCACTGCTTGAGACTGAAGTTATCGGGACACCTCGCCTCCTTATCCATCATGCCATCGGGGGCAACAACCGCATGCTTATCTCCGTCTGGCGACATCAGAAAAATCAGAGCGGTGTACTGCTTGATGTCGGTGTCCACTATGCTGACATGATGGAGTATCTCCTCGGTGAAATTGACACCGTTTATGCGCAAACCCGACTCCATGAACCTATCCGGCATAATTCTGCCGCAGTGACCGGTGAATCTGGCTCTAACCCTGCTGGTGTCTATACGAAATGGCAGCGTGAGATGCCCGCTGAATTTGAGGCAACTGCTGAGGATGCCGCTTATGCAACCCTGACTTTCAAAAACGGTGCCGTCGGACAATATATTGAGGATCACGGCGCGTGGGGACAAGGCAGCTGGCTCCGCAAAATTCACGGCTCCCAAGGTTCTATGGCGCTCCCTGGAGACCGAGGCGGTGGAACTATCACCCTGAATATTGACGGACAGGAAACGATTAATGACCAACGGATTTTGGACCTCGTTCCAGACTTTCATTTAGACGCTGTCACAGCAGACCTCTTCGGCGGCGACCGATTGTGGAACTACTCGTTTAAGGAAGGGGACGCGAAAAATATCGCCATGGAATATGGTGAATTTGCTGAAGTTATTGCCGGAAAGCGCGAAGTCGAAGTCAACGCCTATCAAGGCACACGTTCTGTCGCTGTCTCTTACGCAATCCTTGAGTCCGGTGCAACCGGGCAAATCGTTCAGATGGATCAGATGCTTGATGAATCCATTAACACCTATCAAAGCGAGATTGACGAAGGATTGGGGCTCTGATTTTCCGATCTCATGCCCCCCTGATAAGGGGGGTTAGGGGGGTTATCTTCTTACAAGGGACACGCAATGGCAGACAAGCAAGAATTTGGGATCGGCTTAATTGGGTTGGGTATTGGGCAGCAGCACCTACTCGGCTACCAACACCGAGGCTTGCACATCGCTGCAATCTGCGATAAAGATTCCGTACGCCTTAATGAAGTTGGCAACCAGTTTGGCATTGATAAACGATACACCCGTATCGCTGACCTGATTGCCGATACAGATGTTGACGTAGTTGACATGGCAGTACAACCGTGGATCCGTTCTCCTATTGTCAAAGCCGCTGCCGAAGCCGGTAAACACATACTCTGCCAAAAACCGTTCTCAATGTCAATGCAACAGGCTATTGAAATGGTCAACATCTGTGAGCGACACAATGTGCAGCTCATGGTGAACCAAAACTCCTGCTTTGTGCCCGGTTTCCTCGCTATTGAACCCTACATCAACGCTGAACACCTCGGCGAAATCTATCATGTCTCAATAACTTGTAACGGGTTCTACACGGAGTTCCCTGAACGCCACTTGATCCCAGCAATGCAAGTACATCACGTCGGACTCGTCTATAAATGGTTCGGTGAATATGAAAGCGTTTACTGTCAAGCACACGGACATAATCGCTCAATTGAGGAAGGCGAAACCGTGTCCACCGCGCTCTTCAAAAGTCGGAGCGGCGTACAAGGCTTACTCTCGTGTAACTGGGCATTCCTTGCCAACCCCGGACGCAACTTACAACACCCACACGAAGAAATCCGCATCCAAGGTACGAAAGGGGCTATCCATGGGAACAGTGATGACCTGACGGTTCACCTCACAGAACCTGAGACTCGCGAGATTAAACCGTCAATAGATGGGACCTGGTTTCCAGACGCTTTCGGGAATGTGATGGCTCACTTCTTGGAGTGTTTGCAAACCGGTGAAAAACCGATCACGGATGGGCGCAGCAACTTGCACGTTGTCCAGACGATATTTGCCATGCATCAGTCCGCGAAGTCAGGAAAGGTTGTCCTGCTTGACGATATTTCACTGGATGGCAACTATAATCTGAGTCCACACCCTGTCCATAGCGCGAATGACACCGCCATTTTGTACTGACCTTCCGCTTACTATCTACCTACCAATCACCGCGCCGATTATCCCAGAGATGCGCCTTGACAACCTCCTCATTCAGTTCAGTCCCCCATCCCGGACGCGTCGGGGTTTTCATATAACCGTCTACAATATCTGGCACATGCGTCGTCAAGTCGTCCTTCCACGGAACATCATCAATATCAATCTCCATGATTCGCACATTGGGCAAGACAGCACAGAGGCTCGCGCTCATATAAGTAGCAAGATGGCTATAGTAATTATGCGGAGCGACGTTGAGTTGGAACACATTCGCCAAGTCACCAATCTTCTTTGACGGTGCGAACCCGTTCCACGGCACATCTATCATGAAGACATCGGCAGCACGGCACTCAAAATAGGGTAGATACTCGCGCATGTAATACAGGTTCTCACCGGTACATATCTTTGTCGTCGTGGAATCTTTGATTTGACGGAGTGCTTCATGGTCATACATATCAATCTCTAACCATAGCATGTCGAACGGTTCAAGCACCTTGGCGATACGCATGCACGCCTCCGGTTTGAAATTGAAGTTCAGATCAAGATTAATACCAATATCAGGACCAACTGCCTCTCTAAAGGTGCCGATTAAGGTTTCAATGTGCCGTAGGAGTTGAGGTGTTACGTTTCCGTCAGTGGTCCCGGTTCCGTTACTGAAGCCTGGGAAATAGACGGAAGCCGGGTCGCCGGGAATGACAATGTTGGTTTTAAGAGCGGTGAATCCCTTCTCAACAACTTCTCGACCCAACGCGGCGATGTCATCCATCGTTCTTAAAGGTGGCACGCCAATGAGTTCATAGTTGCGCGCGCGCGAGCTGCCACAATGTGACCAGTAGACACGCACACTATCGCGTGTCGGTCCACCGAACAGTTCCACAACGGAAATTCCCAACGCTTTCGCCTTAATATCCACCAACGCACACTCAATACCCGCGATCGCTTTCGCAGCGATGCCACCGGGGCTTTGTCGAGAACCGCGAATCATATCCCAAAACCGCATCTCATACGCACGCGGATCACGTCCGATGAGCAATGGTGTAAGGTCTTTGATAGTCCCCGCCACGCCGTTAGGATTCCTGCCGTCGCTACATTCGCCGTAACCGGTGACACCTTCATCGGTTTCCACCTTCACGAAAATCCAAGGCCGCCACCCCGCATCCACAATAAACGTTTCAATATTTGTAATCTTCATGCAAGCCTCCTACCGCTTCGTCAAGTTTCAGTTTATAGGTGTTCTGTTCGTAGTAGGGCAATTCATTGCCCGTTGCTCTCACTGCGTAGCAGTGCGATAATGCACTTCGCATTTAGGTGAGTACACCGCAAAATCGCACTACTACGAAC
>VXXH01000553.1 GCA_009835515.1 Candidatus Poribacteria bacterium | reverse complement strand
GAAGTATACTCACATAGATAAAGTGAAATATTTAAAACTAAATGCCCATGGTTTGAATAATAAATCTACTTTTATACACACAGTTTTTTTGATTTGTAAGAAATCTAAAATACTTTTGATATGCTCAGCCGCATCTTCTGTGTCTAAATCTTCATAGTCAATTACGGAACGCAGTCTAAGGACTTCCAAAAGCATTGGCAACAAGCACCAAATCAAGTATGTTCACAACACCATCGCCGTTGAGGTCCGGGGTTGTTTCCCCGAAAGCGTTGGCGATAATCACGAGATCCAAGATATTGACGACACCATCACCATTGAGATCGGCAACGTTGATTTTCAGATACATCTCGCCATCAAGGTCGGGGATGGTGTGGTGTATGTCCCGAAGTCCACTGGCGACCCCGGTCGCTTTTTGCGGCAAATTGATAGTTTGTGCCTGTCCGCTGCGGTTGTAGACTGCCCAGCCGTTGGTGAATTCTCGGATGAATAAACCTTCAACGCCGTTGTAAGTTTGCCCTTTGGTTTCGTTGCTGCCGACAGGACGACCGAGATCGGTATCCCAAAAGTCATACCAGATATGCTCTTTTCCCGGAACGAATTCATCTGATACTGATGCCCTGCCAGTTGTATAAAGCACATAACCATCGGAATGGGTGAGAATCAGCGTTGTAAACATGCGCATTTCTTGTTGATTATCCATACTGTCGGGGGGTTGAGTGCCAATACCTTCTGCCTCTAGGCAATTTATTTGGGGTTCTCGAAGATTTTTTTCTGCCCATAAAAGCGTATCCTCAATCTCTTTTAGTCCTCTATGGGAATAGCCATCCTCGCCTTGATGAACTCGCCCTGTTTCCATGTAAGTGCCATTGACGTATTCTACATATCTTGGGATCTTGGTTCGGTTAGCGTTTACGAGAATCAGAAAGTCTTCACGCACGCGTTCACGTACACCTTCAAGTATCGTTGCGTGTACCTCAATCATATCTGCTTCCGTTTTGGTGTCCGCATAACGTGCTACCTCTGGCCATCTATTAGACCCTGATCCCTGCTCAAAAAAACCATCAAGAAATATACCGTCAAAGAGCCCACAATTGGCAATAGCAACGATCCTATCAATCAGTAAGGCTTGGGTATTGGGGTTAAAGAGATCAATATAATACTCATCCCAAGGAACATTTTTGGGTCTTTCCAAAACATTGCCATCGGTTTTCCAGAGCCAATGCTCAGAATCCGGTGGAAACGCTTCTAAACTCAGATGGTTATGAATTCGGATTTCAAAAAGTAAGATAATGTCTGGATTCATATCCATAACTCGCTGATGTGCTGCTTTTGCTTCATCAATTTGCCAACGTGACAACACAGTCGAAAGCCCATAGGTCGGTTCTGCCTCAGATAGATGCCACCATACCCAAAAATCTAAACTATGAGAGGCTGAAAAATAAAGATCGTGTAAAGCAATATTGGGAATCGTATTATCATCCGTGGTGCCTACAAGATGGGCCCATGCTTGGACAGCAGATGGTAACGATCGTCCCTTAATACGTTCTTCAATTGGCGGAGCTAGCGGGTCAAAAAGACAAAACTCTACTTGTGCATGGACGCTGATTGTAACGAATATAAAACTTAAAATAACAAAGATTTTTCTAAACATCATGAGTCCTCCTTTTCGCCAATAAGCCAGCCGTGATGTCCGAATTCGGCATACCTCGAGTATCGACGATTTATGTTCATTTTCTTCAGATGATATTACTCCTAAAAGGCGTTTGCGACGACGACCAGATCAAGGATATTGACGATACCGTCACCGTTGAGATCCGGTTCTGTTTTCCCGAAAGCGTTTGCGACGATGACCAAATCTAAGATATTCACCACACTATCGTCGTTCACGTCCACATCGGATCGGAAGTCTGTAAGATTCAAAGCAGAAAGTGGACTGAAATCTGTTGCCGGATTGTTCTCAATCCACAACTCCTCCAAATTCGTAAGTCCTGCAATTGGACTAAAGTCTTTAATGCTGTTATCTGAAAGATTCAAATGATGAAGTTTTTTCAGTCCCACAAGTGGACTAAGGTCATCAATGGCGTTATCTGAAAGCCCCAAAACTTGAAGTTCCTCCAGTTCGGTAAGCGGACTTATATCCGAAATACCGTTATTTTCAAGGGAGAGTCGCTCTAAGTTGATAAGCCTTGATAGTGGACTTATATCCAAATTTGTAACCGGGGACATTCCTGCTACTTCACGATGCCAAATATGCAATTGGGTGAGATGTGTTAAGTTCGCGAGGGGGTGGAGGTCTGTGATACGATTTCTACCCCCGAGGTGTAATTCTTTGAGGAACATCGCAAACTCTAATCCTGTTATATCAACAATACCTCTGTGATTTGCTTTCAGAGAAGTCAGTTGTAGCATTTTCTCTTTCGTCAAAGGTGCTGATGCGGGTAGCCCGAGTGCCTCAAGTGTCTCCCGAACCACTGCTTGTAATGCGGCATCCGGCATCCATACTGATGGGTCCTCTATCACAAGTTCTATGTCCAACACTTTGACGGTGCCATCAACAATGGTGTCAGGTTCCTTTTTCAGATACATCTCGCCATCTAAATCCGGAATGATGTGCGTTGTGCTTGTGATACCACTTGCGACACCGGTGACTTGTCCGGGGAGTTGGATCTTTTGTGGCTGTCCACTGCGGTTATAGACCGCCCAACCGTTTGTAAACTCGCGGATAAAGAGTCCTTCACAGCCGTCACAACGTTGTCCCTTCACCCCAACAGGTTTTCCGAGATCGGCATCATAAAAGTCATACCAGGTGTGGTCCCCGTACTGTTGGTATACTCCGGGAACTTCTTTATATTCCCCATATTCACCAGGACTTCTCAAAATGCTATAACCATCGGAGTGTGTCAGAGACAACGTTGTCCAGACCCGCATCCAACGTAGGTTATCAGGACCATCGGGCGGTTGGTTTACAACACCGTCTGCTTCTAATATATTGATTCTCGGTTCGCGGAGATGTTTCTCATTCCAGAGTAACGCATCTTCAGCCTCAACGAGTCTCTCATAAGTGTAACCCCCTGGATAACTTACGCCTGTTTCCATGCGACTTCCGTTAATCCATTCTGCATAGCGTGATGATTTTCTCCGATTTCTATTGACGAGTATAAGGAAGTCATCTCGGACACGCGCCCGTATGCCTTTTAGGATGGTTATATATGCTTGTATAACTTCTTCTTCTCCAATGTTGTAGAGTTCTTCGTAGACACCAGTATGGTAAGGTGCCCACACATCGAAATAAACACCACTAAAATATCCACATTCCGCAATGCCCACAACTTGCTCTATGACGAGTTGTTGAACTTCTGGGTTTAGGATGTCAATCGTGTATTCATCCCAAGGCACCTCATTTTTGATAATTTGCCCATCGACATCCGTCAGCCAGAACTCTGAATCTGGCGGGAAAGCATCTAATCCTCCGTAAACACCGATCGCTACTGCTGGGAAGAATAGCATATTCGGATTCCGTTCGGCGTATTTTTCGTATTCACTCAATACCTGCCCCATTACCTGTCCAGCCAACTGAGTTGACAAACCTTCGGTAGATGCTATAGGTGTCGAATCCCAATACAACCCAAACCTTGTTGAGAAATAATGTATATCGTGTTTCGCTGCGACATTATAGTAATTATTAGAGGTGCCCCAATAAGTTCGCCTTGGCAATGCGATTGACGGGAAGGTTCTGTTCTGAATTCGTTCCGTAACAGGGGGCGGAAAGGGCGCAATTTCACAGATTTCATCGGCAAAGATATCAAAACCCAATCCTTCCAGTGGACTAAAATCTGTCGTCCAAATCCTTTGAGCATGCAACTCTCTAAATTTCGGTAATCTTGCCAGCGGACTGAGGTCTGAAATCGGGTTGTATGAAATAATCAGGAACACAAGATTCGGCAATCCCGCCAGTGGGCTTATATCCGAAATCCTATTCTCAGGCAGACCGAGCTCCTCTAAATAGATGAGATTCGCCAGCGGACGCAAATCTGTTATTGAATTATCACCGAGATTTGCTTCTCTAAGATTTATAGCAAACTCCAATCCCGTGAGGTCAGAAATCCGTCTGCCTTCTGCTATGAATATATCCAAATCTTGCATGTGGTCTTTCGTTAAAGGGACATCGGCTGGCAGCTCAAGTGTTTCCCGAACTGCTTCACGTAATGCCGGATCAGGCATCCAC
>VXXH01000451.1 GCA_009835515.1 Candidatus Poribacteria bacterium | reverse complement strand
GCTGTGGACTGGTCTTTTGAAGGCAGATGGATTGAACCCTTTATGGGGTCAGGGGTTGTTGGTTTCAATATCATACCGCGCAACGCTCTCTTTGCAGACAGCAATCCACATTTGATTACCTTCTATAATGCCATAGCAAGTGGCAAGATAGATGGTCTGAAAGTGAGAAAATTTCTTGAACAACAAGGCGAAATACTATCAAGATGTGGGCAAGATTACTATTATGAAGTTCGACAGCGGTTTAATAAAACGCATGAACCCTTAGATTTTCTCTTTTTAAATCGCTGCTGCTTCAATGGCATGATTCGCTTTAATCGTAAAGGGGACTTTAATGTGCCTTTCGGGCACAAGCCTCAGCGATTTGCCAAAGCATACATCACAAAGATTGTGAATCAAGTTGACTACGTTTATGTCATGTCAAGGCATTCTAACTGGTCTTTTATCTGCCAAGATTATAGAGAAACACTCAAAGAGATTTCTGAAGACGATTTTGTCTATTGTGATCCGCCTTATGTTGGACGACACGTTGACTATTTCGATAGTTGGAACGAGGAAAATGAAAAATACCTATTTGAGGCTCTGAATCAATCTCCTTGCAAATTCATTTTATCCACCTGGCATAGCAATCAGTACAGGGAGAATGTCTTTCTGAAGACGTTGTGGTCAGAATTTAATATGTTAACCAAGGAGCACTTCTATCACATTGGCGCGAAAGAGGAAAATCGGAAACCGATGCTTGAGGCATTGGTAATGAATTTCACACCTAAACACTTGCATGAGGAACCGACTGAACGAGCCGAACAACTTCTGCTTCTTGAAAAACTAACTGAGTATCACAGAAGTAAGGGTTTAGGATCGTGAAATTGAGTCAAGAATGTTAAAAACCAGTTTTTCGGAGCGGTTCGGACATCAACCATCCGATGACGTTCATGATGTCATCTTGCCGTTCCTGTAACATCACTTCGATGAGTGCAGGTTTCTCAGCGGCGAGTGCATCGCGTAAGGTTTCCTTAAAATCTCCCAAATCCTCAACCCGCTTGGCATACGCACCAAAAGATTTTGCGAATTCAACGAAATCAGGATTAAGTAGGTCTGTATCAATTGTGCGTCCTTCGCATCCTTTCAGTTGAGATCCTTTAATTGCTGACAAGGCACCGTCATTTACGACAATCGCCACGACGTTGATGCCGTATTTCATAGCAGTTGCCATCTCCACTGCACCCATCAGGAACCCACCATCGCCACTGAAACAGATGACAGGACGGTCGGGATATGCAACTTTCGCACCGATCGCCGCAGGGTATGCGTGTCCTAACGCCACCCCGATATTCGGATAGAGGAAGGTTCTCGGATCGTAGATCGGGAATTCCGCGAAGGACGCATAGCCGAGGGCGTGGACATCAATCGCGTAAATAGTATCCCGTGGAAGCACATCCTGTAATTCATGGATGACTGGCAACGATGGCTGCGCGTCAAACGTTGTTCGGAGTGCTGCGAGTGTCTCGTCCCAGTCGTTTTCGCCGGGAGCGACATCTTCAATAAGTGCTTGCAACGTCAGTTTCATATCACCGACGACTCCCACATCACAGGGGTATTCAAGCCCAATCTCGTCTGCATCTTCATCAATTTGGATGAAGGGTTGGGGCAGTTCCAGGCTCCAGTTTCGGGTATCAATGGAGGTGAAGCGGGGTCCGATGCCGATTAAGCAGTCGGCACGCTGGAGTGCCTCGCGTCCGAGATAGCCGTAGCAGATTTGTAACGCCAACGGATGGTCCTCTGATAAAACCCCTTTTCCATTGCGGGTGACGATAACAGGTGCGTTCAGTTTTTCGGCGAGGAGACGTAGCTCGTTTCGGGCGTTTGCGTGAAAGACGGCTGATCCGGCAAAGATTAATGGCATCTTGGCGTTGCGGATAGTTTCAACGGCGGTGCTGAGGTCCGTATCGTCGGGTGGCGGTAATTCGGCGCGTTCCACACGCTTGGGGATTCGGACCTCGCCTTCTCCTGTGACGACATCCATCGGGAATTCCAACACTGTCGGTCCGGGTCTCCCGTTCCGCATCGCTTTAAAGGCGTTTTCGACGACGACAGGAATCTCGGCGACGGTGTGTGCGATAGCACAGTACTTGGTGAGCGACTCAAAAAACCGCATCTGATCCAAACCGTGGAACATTTTGCTCGGATGCTTGCTGTAGAGACTGGAATCGCTCTGTCCGGTGATGAGCAGCACAGGTGCACAATCGGTAAATGCCTCTAAAATCCCGGTTGATGCGTTGCTAGCACCCGGTCCCGGCACAGTGATAGCGACCCCCACCTCTCCCGTTGCGCGGGCAAAGCCGTCCGCCATCTGTGTTGCTGCATATTCATGCCGGACGAGATAATGGTCAATCGTGTCTTTCCCTCGCCGCAGCAAGGCATCGTAAATCTGAATGTTTTGGGTGCCGGGCATCCCGAAAACCGCTGAGATGCCTTGCGCTTTCAAGCATTCGATGAGAATATCTCCGCCTTTCACGTTTCAGTCTCCTTTGTGTTCTTTAAGAAAATTTTCTAACCACGCATCGGGGTCATACCCCAGTCTGCGTAGGAGTCGGCAGCCGATACCTTTTAGAAAATTGGGGATGAGATTAAAGAGTCTAAGTCGCCAGTTCATAATTGGTAACACCATTTCTACTTGAAGAGTTCCGATAACCGATCGTCTTCAGAAATCCATCCGTCGCTTGCGGGGGCGGGGGGTAGCGGGTATCAATAGAGAACGTTCCCGACAATAGTATTATCATGGCAATCACAAAAATAAAAAAAATCACAGTTCAAATCCCGCCTACAAGAGAGCGTTGCCAGTGTTTTCATCAAAAAAATACATGCGTTCTGGAACAAACGAGACATAGAGATGTTGCCCAATCTCCGCTGCAAAGTTCGGGGCTGTGCATGCCTTGAGAATAGTATGCGCGCCTGCGGCATCCGTTCCGAGGGTCACCTCAACGATTGTTTCCGCGCCAAGCGGTTCGACACTATAGACTTCCGCTTGAAAAGCGTTCGGAATGGATTGATGGCTCACAAGGACATCCTCAGCGTGCGCGCCAAAGACGGTGTCGCTGTTTGAGGTGTTGTCGTTCAGTGCGTTAGCAATCCGGGCATCTTGGATTGTCACAGAATTGTTATTTCCAGTGTCGTCTGCTAATTTCAAGTGAAGTTCGCCATTGGTGCTGGTGATGTCGCATGGGATGCAATTCATGCTTGGATTACCGATGAAACCCGCGACAAATAGGTTAGCAGGGTGGTTATAGATGTCCGACGGGGTTCCAAGTTGCTGGATTCTACCCGCTTCAAGCACAGCGATTCTGTCCGCCATTGACATCGCTTCGATTTGGTCGTGTGTCACATAGAAGGTAGTTGTGCCGAGTTCGCGTTGCCGCCAACGGATTTCGGCGCGCATTTCCGTACGGAGTTTCGCATCCAGATTCGATATCGGTTCGTCCATGAGGAAGACTTGCGGACGACGTACCATTGCCCGTCCGAGTCCGACGCGCTGTGTCTCACCACCGCTCAACTGGTTCGGCATCCGCATGAGTAGGTGTTCGATATGGAGCATCTGTGCAATATCTCTGACGCGCCGATCGATTTCTTCTGTAGAGAGGCGGCGCGGATGTAACGGGAACGCCATGTTCTCGTAGACGCTCAGGTGTGGATAGAGGATATGGGATTGGAAGACGAAAGCGACATCGCGTTCCGCGGGGGTCTTATCGTTGACGCTGACATCGTCCAAGTAAATTGTGCCTGCTTCGGGTTTGTCCAAGCCAGCGATACAGCGGAGCGTCGTCGTTTTTCCCGCACCCGTTTGACCGAGCAGCACGAAGAATTCTTGGTCTTGGATGTCAAGTGTGATGTCGTCGAGCGCGATGAGGTCGCCGAATCGTTTTGTGATGTTTTCGAGTTTTACTGTTGCCATAAATATTTTATACTACCGTATCGTCAATATGGCTTTAGTATAACATGCATCGCGTTTAGCGGTCAACAAGAATTAGTTTTCAGTCCAGAGCTATTCAGTTGTTCCGTTCTTCGGTCAGGTTTCTACCCCAGGCCCGGGAGGGGCGGTTTGATGAAGTTTAGGAAAATATTTGGGTCAGAAACGGGCAATAAATTGCCCTACTACAAACAGGCGGGTTCGTAGGGAGGCTCTCTATTATAAACTTAAGAAAATTAATACGATAAGAAACGTGAAAATAAATG
>VXXH01000080.1 GCA_009835515.1 Candidatus Poribacteria bacterium | reverse complement strand
GCCCTGGTTGTTATCCTTACAACCCTCCTGGGAATCTTGTGGCTGCTATGTTTTTCTCGTTTGCGCTGGCAGATTCGGTTACTTGCCGTTGCCATAGTCCTTTTGTGTGTCTTTCTCAGCACAAGTTTATTCCAGTTCAAAGGATTCAGCGGCGACCTCACCCCTATATTTGAATGGCGATGGCAGGAGAAACCGACGACTTTTCGTCAGGATTCAGGCAGCACGTCCAATACCGAAATGTCCGCGATGGACTACCCACAATACCTCGGGCAGCATCGGAACGGTGTTGTGTCGGGTCTCAAGTTAAATCTTGATTGGGATACGCATCCACCAAAACTTGTTTGGCGACAACCCGTTGGTGCAGGCTGGTCAGGCTTTGCAGTCGTTGGCAATTCAGCAATCACACAAGAACAAGAAGCCGACTGGGAAAAAGTGGTCTGTTATGAATTACACACCGGCGGAATAAAATGGAGCCATCAAGACCGGGCGCGCTACAATGCTCCTCCTGCAGGCCTCGGGCCCCGAGCGACACCAACTATCTCAGAAAATCGAGTTTATACTGTCGGTTCAACAGGCATCCTTAACTGTCTGGACTTTGAAACAGGTGAGCAGCTCTGGACAACAAATATCTTTGAAGAGAACCAAGCGAACCCCCCACCTTGGGGTGTCAGCATTTCGCCGCTCGTTTTCGATGAACTTGTTATCGTCAGTGCGGGTGGTGCAGTCGCACACCACAAAGAGACAGGCGAGACCGTATGGACGGGTTACCGAACACAAACTGGTTATAGTTCACCATTCGTGACAAGGCTATTAGACACCGAACAGATTGTGCTTTTTAATCAAGGGTTAATCACTGCCCATGAACCGTTCACTGGGAAACTTTTGTGGAAACAGCCGTGGGTAGAAACATACGCAGAATGTGTCGCGCAACCGGTCCCGATTTCTGATGATACACTCCTCGCTTCAACAGGCTACGGTGCTGGTGCTAAGCTTTATCAACTCTCGCGTAACCCCACCGGCGAATTTGACGTTTCCATTATATGGGAAACGATAAACCTTAAAGCAAAATTCACCAATATCATCTATTACGATGGCTATTTGTACGGACTTGATGACGGTATCTTCGCTTGTATAAACCCAACCGACGGCACACGTCAATGGAAACGTGGTAGGTATGGACACGGTCAGACATTGCTAATTTCGGATGTCTTGCTGGTAACAACCGAATCGGGTGATGTCGTACTCATTGAACCTACCCCAGAACGCCATATTGAACACGCACGTTTTGCAGCATTAACAGGTAAGACATGGAACACGCCAGCACTCGCGGGTCGCTACCTTCTTGTACGGAATGACCGCGAGGCAGCATGCTACGAATTAGCAGTCATAAACACGCAATGATTTGCCACCCTGACATATTCTCGCATTCATAATATATTATCTCGTATCCACTAAGGATGAAAAAGAGAAAGGAACAGGTCAGCAGAATGTTTAGACACATAAGGAAGTTAGTAATACTTTTGATCTGTTGGAGTATCGCGCTATTGCTCCCGATATTTACCGCGTCAGCGGGTACATACCGGAACATTCCGAGTAAATACCGAAGTACGATTGATTCGCCTCTGGAGGCTGACTTTGAACGTTATATCAAAAGCCGGCGCAGCCGAAAAATCTTGGTATCAACCGACCGGACGAGCTTCGTTGTCTACGATATATCCAAAAACAGCAAATTAGTGTCGATCAACGAAGATCGACAAATGATGGCAGCCTCGCTCATCAAGAACTTTGTGATGCTCGCCTATTTCCACGAAGTCAAATACGGACGGCAAAAACATACGACTGTAAACAAACGTAATCTGACGAACATGATCCAGTGGAGTTCAAATTCGTCAACTAACTACTTCATTCGATTGCTCGGTGGCCCGGCGCGAGTGAATAAGATACTGCGTAGCAATTATCCGTACTTTAAGCAGACTCGGATTGTGGAATATATCCCGTATGGTGGGCGGACTTATAGAAACATGACATCCGCCCGCGACCTAAGCACATTTTTCTTGCGGCTGTGGCAAGGGAAACTCCCGTTTTCCGAAAAAATGAAGTGGTACTTCAAGCTCAAAAATGGGGATTATATCTATAAACAGACCTACATCCCTACTTCAGTGGAAGTTTACAACAAAACTGGAACCGTCTATGGGTTGGTAGGTGACGGTGGGGTATTGGTTCTTCGAGACCCAAAAGGTAGGGCAAGACCTTACATTTTCATCGGATTGATGGAGGACAGGACGAAGACGAACCGCAGAAATCGGTGGCAATCCTTTTATGATTGGAAGAACCGCCGCGCTTATATTTTACGTAGACTCTCCGAACAGGCTTATAAGTACATCTATGAAAAGCACTATGGCGGACGATTAGCGCGCCACTAACGGTGTAAGGGGACACTTATGCGACGCGTTGTTGATATCGGCAGACGTATTGAACTCATACCGATTGATCCACATTTCCACGACATCACTATCGGACTCTATCGCCAGCAGACAGTTGACGCAACAACAGGTAAAGATTTCCCTGTTTTCTTAGTGCATACCTACAGTCAGATTTCAGGTGCCGCCGAGAGAATCGAAAGCGTGATAAAGGCGATGCAAACACTCGGTGGAATGCTGAGAGCTCCTGACGGTTTGCTCTATTTCGCTTGTAATAGTGCCCACGAAGCCGCGTGTCGCCGCGTCTTTTTGGAAGCCTGTAAACTCACATCAAACGCTGCCGTTGAACCACGTCCGCTCAACATACTCGATAAGAAATCGAAACTCACTATTACAGTGGATTCAAGCGGAAGAGGCATCTACCGGGTTACAGCAGAAAGCGAAGGGAGAGGTGCAGCCCGACGGACCTCAGCGATTGCGGGTGGCTTGATGAAATTGGGTGAAATGGAAAGCATCAAAACCGATAATAAAGACACTGTCGCTTTTGCTTGTGCGCAGTCGCACGATGCCCTTATCGGACTCTTGCTGACGCGCGCGCCCAATGTTAGAATCGTCTTGCGTGAAGAAGAAATGGGAGCTGCACGCGGTGTACTCACCGCACCGAGCCAACAGACATAAAGGAAACCGAAGATGCAAAAGGCAATGACCGGTCGCGAACGTGTACTCGCCGCGCTTCGCAACGAACCGACCGACCGAACCCCTGTCTGTAATCCGACCTCCGTCGCAACCGTCGAACTCATGGACCTGGTGAACGCGCCATTCCCACAAGCAAATCGAGAGCCGGAGTTGATGGCCCGTCTCGCCGCTACAGGATACACCGAACTCGGCTTTGACACTATCATGCCCGTCTTCACGATTATCCAAGAATCCAGTGCACTCGGCTGTAAGATTCAGTGGGAACAGAAAGATAACTGGCCCACCGTTAGAATGCGGGAACCGATCTGGGAAGATGTCGATGATGTCGTTATTCCAGACGATTTTCTAACACATCCAGACACCCAATGTGTGCTGGAGGCGATTAAAATCTTAAAGAAAGAATACGGGGATGAGGTTGCGGTTATCGGAAAAACGATGGGCCCCTGGTCGCTCGGCTATCACTGTTTCGGCGTTGAACCTTTCCTATTGTTGTCGCTTGATGATCCAGGGAAAACGAAACTTGCCCTTGATCGGATGAAGGAAGCTACCGTGCAATTCGGAGTCGCACAAATTGAGGCGGGTGCCGATGCGCTCACGCTTCCAGACCACGCCACAGGCGATCTGGTCAGCGGTGAATACTATCAACGCTATCTTCGTGACCTTCACATCGAATTCGTTGAGCGTATTCCGATTCCTCTAATACTGCACATCTGCGGACGCACGGTTGACAGAATGGAGTACATCGCCCAAACCGGCATGGCAGCTTTCCATTATGATTCCAAAAACGAACCGCAAGAATCCATGGACATCGTGAAAGAACGGATTGCGCTTGTCGGGAACATTAACAATCCTGAAACACTGTTTTCTAAAGAACCGGAAGACGTTAAAGCAGAAGTGGTAAAAAACCTTGATGCTGGTGTCCCCCTTATTGGACCGGAATGCGCGATTCCACTTCAGACCACTATTGAAAACCTTCAGGCGATCCCGGAAGCGGTACGGGAATGGCATCGCTCATAAACATGAACCGCTTCGGAAAAAACAATACATGAAAAAAATTGCTGTTTTGCTACTAACAGTAAGTTTAACGCTGCCCGGTTTGAGCAACGGTTATGCAC
>VXXH01000586.1 GCA_009835515.1 Candidatus Poribacteria bacterium | reverse complement strand
TTCTTGTGCAACGATACCAATTTTGCAGTAGGGCCACTTGAAAAGTAGATCGACAAACCCTTCGCGCTCAATGGCTTTCGTTTTGCCTTGCGCTTTTATCATAACGTTATCCATAAGGTGATTAATTGCCTCTATTTTGTCTGCGGTGTCTCGCGAAGTCTGTTCCACTGCTTTCAAGATGTAGAGAATCCACTGCTCCCAATTTCCGTTTTCTGTGACTTCACGAAGATATTGATAATAAGCATCCCGATTTTGAATAAGAAAACGGCTGAGGTAAAGTATCGGTACATCCAGCAGTCCTTGATGTACCAAATAGAGGATGTTGAGTATGCGTCCTGTTCGTCCATTGCCATCCATGAAGGGATGTATCGCCTCAAACTGGTAGTGCATTACAGCCATTTTGACAAGCGGTTCAAGTCCATCAGTTTTATCATTAATGAATCGCTCAAGGTTGGTTAACAATCTGATAAGGTTTCCATATCCGGTTGGAGGTCTGTAAATGAGTTGTTGTGTTGCTCGGTTTTCAATCACCACCGGGCCACTACGCACTTTCATTGGTTCGTCAAAAATACGCGCGCAGATCTGCTCAAAGAGTTGTATGTCCAGAGTTGAGCCTTCTCGGATGCTCCTGACACCATCCCACAATGCCTCGCGGTAGTGTAGTACTTCTTTGGTGTTGGAGTCAACCTGGTTTCTGTCAGATGCTATCGCTCGGTACAGATCATCGTTCGTCGTAACGATGTTTTCGATTTCCGAACTCCTACGTGCCTCCTGAAGCGGTAATGTGTTTATCAGCACTGCTTCGTTTGGTAGCGTCTTCACCAAGGCATTTGCCCTTGAAAGCTCGGTCATTGCCGATATGCACGTTTTAAGTATTTCACGCGATTCAATATCTGCAGCCGGTGGCAGTTCAGGAAGATCGTTCCATGGAATATTTGGATCAAATCGCTTCATTGTTCTCACACTCCACCGCTTTTAACAACCGGACGTGTATACTTTTTCGCAATTTCTATACATGTTCGCGTGTATATGTATAATTTGTATACATATTGATTGATCATTAACCGAACAACGCACGCCGGATCTGACGGACTGCCTGACACATTCTACCTTTTGATAAGAGACTGGTTAATATAGTAGCACTCTCGCCCAATTAAAAAGATGTTGCCCTTGTACAACGCCTATAAGATTCTATTAGGCTATGTACAGGGCAAGTATATGCTTATTCGTCTGTTTCCTTTGTTTCCTTTTCCATTTCGGTGGTTCCGTTGGTCCCGTTGCTCTGCCAGTTGTCCGCCTTCTCCTTGAGCTTCTCAAGGTCATCGGGATTTTTAATATCGACGATGTGTGGGGTAATGATGATCACAATCTCAGCGTCTTCCATAGCAGTTTCAGTGCTTTTGAAGAGTCGACCGAGTAACGGAATGTCGCCTAAGATCGGGAGTTTGCTCTCTACCTGTTTCTGCTTCTTGCGGATAATACCACCGACAACAATCTGCTGCCCGTCTTCCACATCAATATAGACGCTGATGGAGTTGTCGTCGGTGATAGGCGCGTTGAAGTCAGTAAACTCGATGAAATTGCTGGCACTGATGTTATTAATATCCAAGCCAATGGTGCGCTTGCCGTCTTCACCTGCTTTCGATTTAGCGATATAAGGAGTGAGATCAATATTGATGCCCACCGGTGGATCGATAAAATCGTAGTTAAAGAGCGGTTGTGAGACAGCCTCTCCCAAAATACTGGTGGTATCAACACTTTGGAGATACGGGATACGGCGACCACTACTCCACGTGGCGGTTCTGGCATCTCGTGTCAACAGGGACGGTGTTGAAAGGGTTTGTACCTTGTTTTCACGCATGAGGGTGTGGAGGAGTGCCATATATTCTTTGGTCGCTAAGCCGAGATTAAACCCAGAGATCTCCTGTTCAAGCCCGAGTTGACCTTCAAGACTACCGACAAGCGGGTTGCCAGGAACCGGGGATACACCGAAGAGTTTGTTCTCTTGCGCTGTGAGTTCAATACCGAGTTTGGTGGTCTCATCAAGCGTCACTTCAAGAATTTGAATATCTATCCAGACTTGACCCCGTACGAAATCTAACTGCTTAATGAGTGCCCTGACATCAGGGAGATACCGCTGGAGCGTCGTAATAATTAGGGTATTGGTATCACTCTCAGCGAAGACTGTAACTTTTCCACGCAAGGAATTAATATCTTGCTGCTGTTGTCTGCCAGCATTCATAACAAAGAATCTAAAACTACTAAATCCACCATCATCTTCACCTTCCCAGACATCTTCAAGTACATCCTCAAGTGTCTCGGCATCTGCATACTCAAGCCGAATTGCTTCAGTGACTTCTTTTAGGTTCTCAGGTGTAGGGACATCCATAGAGTTGATAAACTCTTCAATGAGTTTAAAGTTACGCTGTGTAGCAGTCGAAATGATGATAGCATTCAGTGTAGGATAGGGTTCAGCAGTAACATTGCCTGCTAAGGAACCTTGTGTCTGATTCCGTTGTCCTTGAGGGAGATAAAAGAAAAAATCTCTACTACTTCCAGAACTGCCTTGATAGGTGTTATTGATGACAGCGGCGATATTTTGAGCATCAGCGTATTGGAGTCTATACATGCGGGTGCCCCACTCTTGGTCCGGCATGTTAACATCAAGTTTCTCTATGAGGCTATCAATGGTTTCAAAATTCTGTGAACTTGTTGAGATAAGGATAGCGTTGAGGCGTATATCCGCGACAAGGTGAACCTCGCCTTGCACACCAAATCCCCCGCCGCCTTCAGTAGGTTCCCGGTACCTGCGCTCCCACCAAGGACGCTCCCTGTCGCGACCGGTACTGCCCCCTTCAAAGAGGTCCTGCAAGCTCGGCACGAGGGTTTCAGCGTCCGCATGTTTGAGGAAATAGAGCCTAATCTCTTCCTGTGTCTGTTCCTTGTCAAGTTCTTGGACAACCTTCTCAATGATAGAGAAGTTCCGTGGATCTGAGGAAACGACAACGACATTGAGTCGGTCATTGTGGGCGACGTTGACGGTCCCGACAATACCTTCTTGGTCAAGTCCCTGTTCGCGTTGCCAGTTCCTTAATTTCGCGCGATCCCAAGCATCCATCCTACGGTTGTCCCCGCCACGTTCACCCGTGAGTACTTCCTGTAGGGTTTGTGCGACATCCTCTGCCGATGCATAGTTAAGTTGGAAGGTCCGTATCTGCGTTTGTGCGGTGGATGGAACATCAAGCTCCTTGATGATCTCCTGCAGGATAACCAAGTTTGCCTCGGAGGCTTTGATGACGAGTGAATTGGAGTTGGTTTCGGGGATAATCCTGATAGTGCCATCGAGGACTTCGTAGCCGGTGCCGTCAGCCTTCATCTGTTCAGCTGCGGTTTTCGCTTCTGCCGCCGTCATACGTGCCTCACCGTTATCAGATTGCCTTCCATCGCGCCCCTCCTCTTCCCGAAAAATGTTTGTGAGTGCCTGCGCCAAACTGCTGGCATCCGCAAAAGCGAGCGGGTAAATGAGAATCTTTAATGGAAATCTTTCACCTTCATCAGCGACTTGTAGAATTGAAACGATGCGTCGTATATTGGAGGCAACATCGGTTATGATCAGCGAGTTTGTTGCGGTATCCGCAAAAATATGTGCCTGTTTATTGAGTAGCGGTTTGAGACGTTCTACCTGCTCTAAAGCAACAACATTGGTTAATCGAATGATATATGTTTGAATCTCATCGGTCATATCAACGAGATTAGGATCCGGTGTAATACTTTTGACGATACCTTTTGTAACCATAGCGCGTGCGAAACTTGTGACTAAGAGCGTGCTATCGGTTTGGATGAGCGTAAGATCATATTGTGTAAGGACAGTTTTGATTTTTTCGATAACCTCTTCGATCGTCACATTTCTCAAATTAATGAGCGCGAATTTTTTATCCTGAATGTCTTCTTCACTTGCGATAATAGTCAGGTCTGTTTCTCGCGAAAGCCATTCAAGGACCCCTTTAATCTCTTCGCTGGTAAAGTTAAAGTCGAAACGGATTGCGCGCCCTTCTTCGTCAGTCTGTGCGACGCGCATGGAGGGTTCCTGTCCCTGCGCTTGCAGCTCAATAAGCCCGGTGGCACTTAATCCGAAACAGAGTAATGAAATAAATAAGAGTTTTCGTCCTTGCATAACATCCGATCCTTTTTGATTTTATCACATTTTCCTGCAAACCTCGTAGGAGTCTTCTAATGGAGGCG
>VXXH01000402.1 GCA_009835515.1 Candidatus Poribacteria bacterium | reverse complement strand
CTTAAAAATTGATGCTAAAGAAGATCTACCTATTCTTCCGTTGGCGAATTCGGAAGAGGTCCAAGTCGGGCAGTTCGCTATCGCTATTGGAAATCCATTTCAACTCAATTACACCGTAACAATCGGGACTGTGAGTGGAAAAGGACGTTCATTCCTTCGCGACATAGGTATTATTCGGTATCAGGACTTTATCCAAACAGATGCTTGGATAAATACGGGAAACAGTGGGGGTCCCCTACTGAATATCCATGGTGAGGTAATTGGGATTAACTCCTTAATTCGGCGTGCCGACAACACGCCAGCGACCGGTGCAGTTAGAGCGGGAGCCGGGTTTGCTATTTCCAGTAACCTCGTCGAAAAGATTGGAACGCAGTTAATCGCAAACGGACGCATCATCCGAGGTTTTCTTGGGATTCGTATGGAAGAAGTTCGGCGAGGCATTCGTATTGAGGCTGTTTACAAAAACATGCCTGCACACCTCAGTGGACTAAAACGAGGCGACATTATTATTAAATACAACGGACAGAAAGTAGAAGATACTGATAAATTCAAAATGTGGGTCGCTGACTCACAGGTCGGTAAACAATCAAAGATTACAGTCCTGCGAAATGGGCATGAACGGATGTTCAACGTAACAATAGCGGAAATGCCAGCACTACAGGCAGGAAGATCTGTTGAAACCAACTCCGTCGCGTGGAGACGGCTTGGACTATCAGTACGGAAATTAGAAAAAGGTGATTTTGAAAGGTACACTTACTTGACTGATGAGGATCAAGGCATCATCGTTGACATGGTGAAAGAAAAAAGCCCGATTCCGAGAGGCACACTCATTATTGCTGTTAATGGGCAAAAGATCAACACTGTCCAAGAGTTTGAAGCACTCCTTCAAAAGCAGCAACAGGAACTTGAGCAACTTATCCTTGATGTCAAAAGCAGTCACGGCAAAGAAAAGATAACTATGCAGCTAAAACCTTAGTCGCCGATTAAGAGACGAAGCACGAACATTTACACAATTCGGTTTACCTATATCTGAAAGTGTCTTCTGCTAAGCAGCACCCTGTGAGATGAAAATATATGACAACATCAACATCCCTGACGCTCAGAGAAATTTTTAGCCCGGGCGGTCTTATCTCACAACATCTTGACGGGTATGAATTCCGTCACGAACAACTGCAGATGGCACACGAGGTATCTCGAGCATTGACGGGATCCGAACACCTGATTGTTGAAGCTGGAACAGGTGTAGGTAAAAGTTTCGCTTATCTAATTCCCGCGATTTCTCTCGCACTTAGATCGGAACAAACGGTAATCATTTCGACAAACACCATCAGTCTACAAGAACAGCTCGTCACAAAAGACATCCCATTTCTGCAGCGGATTCTTCCTCGCGACTTCAACGTAGTACTCGCAAAAGGAAGACGCAATTATCTCTCGCGGAGACGACTTAAAAATTTACTCAATTATGAACGTGGCTTGTTTGATACACTTGAAGAAGTAGATGAAGTTGCCGAAATTAAAGAATGGGTAAACCTAACAGTGGATGGAAGTCGGGCAGACTTGCCATGGCAGCCTAACTCTCAAGTTTGGGATAAGGTCGCGTCCGACCGCGACAATTGTCTCGGTCGCAACTGTGAGACCTACGACACTTGCTTCTACTTCAAAGTGCGTCGAGAGATGCACGATGCCGATCTGCTTATCGTAAACCACCATCTCCTTTTTAGCGATCTCACCATCCGTAAGGACAGCGACGCAGCGACCGGGATCTTGCCTGATTACGAATACCTCATCATTGATGAAGCCCATCATCTCGAAGCAACAGCAACCAACCACGCAAGCGTCAACTTCAACAACACGCGTGTTAAATGGTTTCTTGATTCTCTCTACAACGAACGGAGCGAAGACGGCTTGGCGACACATTTCAACTCGCCACAACTGAAGGATCAAGTTGTAGAAGCACGTGAACAGACGAATAAGCTTTTCAACAGTATTGTTAATGCCATCGGAGAAATTGAAAGCATAGGACGCGGTAGCACGCTAACTGAGCGTATTGATAAACGCGATTTTGTCGAAAACGTGTTGGACGCTCCGCTTGTCGATATTGCGCGAACACTCAAACGTCTCCAAAACGACGCTGCAACAGACGATGACGAACAGGAGATTACAGCGCACCACCGCAATTGCCAACGGCTTCGAGACGAATTGGATATGATCATCCGGCAAAACGATCCAGATTACGTCTATTGGGCAGAAATATCGACACGCGGGCGGACACCCCGTATTCTCTTAAACGCCACACCCGCGAATATAAACCAGATGCTACAAGATCACCTATTCACAGAAAAAAATAGCGTCGTGATGACAAGTGCTACGCTTTCTACCAATCGTAACTTTGCCTATTTTAAAGCGCGGGTCGGAATAAATGCGTGTCGTGAACTGCTTGCTCACTCCCCATTTGACTTTAAAAAGCAGGTCCAGATTCATATTCCAAAGCAGATGCCGGACCCAAAAAGCAGCGATTTCATACCAGCGGTGATCCGTAAAATTCAACATTACCTCAAACTGACACACGGCAAAGCATTCGTCCTTTTTACAAGTTATAAAATGATGGATGAAGTCTATGATGCTGTCGCGCCCGATTTAGAAGATATGGGGATTAACACCTTCAAACAGGGCGGCGAACTCTCTCGGACGGACATGCTACAGGCTTTTCGTGAGGATACGAACTCCGTTTTATTCGGAACGTCCAGCTTCTGGGAGGGGGTCGATGTGCGCGGTGAGGCACTCAGCAATGTTATCATAACTCGGCTGCCGTTTGAGGTGCCGACGCATCCAGTGATGGAGGCGCGCGTGAAACAGATCAAGGAACGCGGTGGAAATGAGTTTTTTGAGTTCAGTTTACCAGAGGCGATTTTACGCCTCAAGCAGGGCTTTGGACGGCTGATCCGTACGCAAACCGACAGGGGGATTGTTGTTATTCTCGATCCACGAATCAAGACCAGAAGTTATGGGAAGCAGTTTCTCGATTCGCTACCTGACTGCGAAATTGTGGAAGCATAAAAAGATGCCCGCTGCATATACCACAGCGAGCATCTAAATATGTACAAATCGTTTTTCAGCGTAGTGCAGCACCCCTGAAATTGGCACAGGACAGGCATCTGCCCCAAGGCAAACTAATAACGCTTCGGCGACGGTTGCGCAACGCGAATCCCTCTATCGTGTGTGAAAGGGAACTCGAATTCTATGGTTTGATAACGTTGTGCCGCCCCTGGCGGTGGAGCCTTTTCAATCGGTAGGATGACCTTTAATTCCAGAGCGTTATACTTGGTTTGTACAAACGGCAAGAACCCTTCCGCACTTTTACCGGGCGGTACGCCTGTACGGTGTGCACCGACCTGTTTTTCAACAATAGGCATCCGTTTTTCGATCAAAATTCGCCGTGCGATTGCCATTCCGTTTTTGACATAGAGCCCTGTTGCACGTGCCATGTAGAGAAGACGTTCGTCTAAATCCTTGTAGTTCAGCCCATGATAGATATTCTCGCCTTGATCAATGATCTGGCATTTTTTGACATCAAAGATGATATCTTCGCTCCGATTGTTCGTAATCTTCACGTAAAACACATCTGTTTTGTCGCCTTGGTGAAGGGCTTCGGTCTCATAAAAAGGTGAAAATGCGTTCCCACGATTGTACTTCCGGTCTAAGTCCGGTCGTCGCCAATATGCGATAGAAACGGTAATCCCATCCACTGTCTTGGTTAGAATCGGCTGTCTTGACTGAACTTCAAAGAGTTGTGGATGATCAGACATCATGATGACATCAACCATTTTCCTATCTTCACCGGTGCCGAGTTCAATCTGATTTTGCGTCTCCGGCCATTCACTGAGGAAGTTATTCCATTCGTCCTCGGCGTGTGCGTATTCATCGAACGCGAATATGTAGGTTAACACTTCCATATTGGCATCGCGTGCTTTCCCGATCCAGAATCCGACAGTCTCCATACCGTATTTGTCCAACACCGGTTTCGCGAGTGGTTCGGCAGGGACAGCTGGGACAACCACTTCTTCGTTCGGGTTTTCACTCTGTTCCATCTTCGCTTTCGCTATATTATGCACAGGCTGAATCGGTGACAAATTGCTGAGAGCTGTACCGCAACCTGCAACGCTAAAGGCGAGTGCAAACAGTAAGACGAAATTGAGTGCTGTGAATTTATTCAACCATTTCATTTATAATGTTGCCTCCTTGGTT
>VXXH01000351.1 GCA_009835515.1 Candidatus Poribacteria bacterium | reverse complement strand
ATGCGTGCCTCGCGTTCTCGTATTCCTCAAGTTGATAGTATATTTCCGCTATTTTGCGTTGGGTCTCGCTGGCATTCGGTCGGATCGTAATAGCCGTTTCGTAAGCAGCAAGTGCTGCACGCAGGTCACCCTGTTTTAGTTCATTATTGCCTGTCTCAATCAGTTTCTGCCACTGCCGGGCGCGCTCCACCACCGGGTCAACTATTGGTGGTGGAGAAGAATTTTGCGAGAAAATTGTGCATCCGGTGATAAGAAAAAGTAGACTTAACAGCCAAAATGTATGGTTTTTATGAAACATCATCACGCTCCAGACAGGAGCCCCCATCCTTTAGGTTGTGGGCACTTTATCCTTTAATAATTCTGGTAGCCAACCTCTTGTAGGCGCGCTGCTTTCTCCGCGACACCATCACTCAACTTCGCCTTATATGCCAACAATTTTGCGTCGAGTTCAGGGAATTGGAGTGCCAGAATTTGGACAGCAAATAGCCCTGCATTTCTCGCGCCACCGGAGCCGATTGCCATTGTTCCGACAGGAATACCCGGCGGCATCTGGACTGTTGCATACAGCGCATCTACGCCGTCAAGCGGTCCGCCGTCGATTGGCACACCGATGACCGGTAGCGTCGTGTGTGCTGCGATGACACCTGCAAGATGTGCGGCACGTCCGGCACCAGCGATAATTACCTGTCCCCCTTCCGCTTTAATCCTCTCTGTCCACGCCGTTGTCCGTTCTGGTGAGCGGTGTGCGGAAGAGATCGTTATCTCGAACGGGATCTCAAATTCTTCTAAAACCTTTGCGGCTTCTGCCATTTTTTCCAAGTCGGAATCGCTTCCCATTACGATACCGACAAGGGGAGTCTTTTGTTCTTGAAGCGACATATCTGTATCTGTACCTCTTTTAGAGTTGTCATAGGGATGGTTACCAGTACGATTTTTCTGCGAAAAATCTTTCAGTTATCGGTTATCAGTTACAACTCTCACTGCAAGGCACTCTTAACCGACAACTGACAACCGATAACTATTCATAAATAATATGCGAATTTCTGTCAATAATCAATGGTTCGGGACCGCCTGATGGAAACTGTGCTGCCCATTCGTTCGGATCATAATCACGGGTGACGAAACAGGCACGATGTACCGGAACTGCGTGCTTCAGTCCAATTCGCGTCGCCATTTTGACGCACCCATCATAGAATGGAAATTCACCCTCAGTTGGATGGTTCGTCAGAAAACCGATGTCCGGTTTATGTGCTGCCACCGCTGAAATTAGTGCGTCGTGTTCTGCGAAATTATTGATTGGATCGCCGCTGAAGTAAAGTGTTACGCCATTACTGACAATCACGTATCCCAAGTGCGTCACATCAGGTGGTGCTATGTCAGCAGAAGCATCGCCGTCAGGCGGTTTGGCATAAACGGCATGTACGGTGAGACCGTCGAGTGTCGTAGATTCTCCGGCACGGATCTCCGAGATGTTCGCAGCGGCGACATCTGTTTCAGCGGAAATTTGACGCACACTCTCTTCGGGTCCCACAAACTGTGTCACATTGGAAGTTTCCCACATCCGACGTATAGATTCTGGACAGGTGTGATCTCCATGTGCGTGTGTCAAGAGCACAAAATCAGTTGGAAGTACCGATTCATCAAGTGGCGTTTCGGTGTGAATAAAACGGTCAGCGGGACGTTCCCGCGGAAAATAGGGGTCAATTTGGACGATGGTCCCAGTTGGATTCTTTAAGGCAAAACTGCTCTGTTCAAACCAGTGAACAGCCACGGATCCTTCCGGCACCTTCAATTCAACAAGTGGATGCATACTTTTAACTTTCCTTGCGGTTCAGTCAGGCGAGATTCTTATTTGACGTTCCAAGGCGTAATCTGAAGAAATCTGCAGAAACACCGAAGTAAAAACCCCTCCACTACATTACGGACTACGGTTTTTTAGTACTAACTTTCGTTTTTTTATAATAGAGATAGACTGCCAGCACTCCAGCGATTGATCCAAGCACATCTGCCACCCAATCTGCGAGGGTAGCGAGCCTACCCGGAACGAAGGTCTGATGCCATTCATCGCTCGCGCCATAGAGAATTGAGAGCACCGCTGCAACAAGCCATATAAGTTTTGATGGTATTATCGCGGGTTTCGCCTTTACAAAGGCTATAGCGAGTAGTCCACCGAGTATGGCATATTCAATAAAATGGTAGAGTTTGTCAATCGTCAACCACTCAAATTCCGGCATCGGCAGCGGCGGTTGCTCCAAAGACGAGACCAGAAAAATAAGTGCCATATACAGCAGAGACAGGATCCAGTATCTCATGGTTTTAAGGGTGCCAGTTGTCAGTTTTAACTGAAAACTGATAACTATTTCAAAGCATTGAGGATCGCGTCTACGTCGTAGACACAGCCGCCCCATGTACCGCCACCGACGGATTGTAGTGCTGCCCAGAGTCGCGTATCGTCTGGTAACGCCTCGTCCGGCGAGAGATCGGGTCGCGCCTGACGTTCCGCTAACACGCGTTCACCGGCTTCAGCACCGAAATTCTCGCTGCCATGCCCTACCAAATCAATACTTCCTTCAAGTCGTCGGGTATCAATCTCAATCTGAATTGTGTCGCCATCAAGCACTTTGCCGATCGGACCACCCGCGAGTGCCTCCGGTCCGACGTGTCCGATACATGCGCCCGTTGAGACACCAGAGAACCGGGCATCCGTAATCAAGGCGATGTCTTTACCGAACGAAAGGTGTTTCAATGCTGCCGTTATCTGATAAACTTCCTCCATGCCTGTCCCTTGCGGACCGCGACAACAGAGCACCATAATGTCCCCCGGTTGGATTTTAACTTCTCCCTGACCTTTGAGTGTCTGTATGGCATCAGATTCTCGGACAAAGACGCGTGCCAGTCCCGTCATTCGATACACGCCATCAGTATCAACAACACTTGGATCAATAGCGGTGCTCTTGATGACGGATCCCTCTGGTGCGAGGTTACCACGCGGGAACGTAACAGTGCTTGTCAATCCTGCTGCTTCCGCGGCATCTGGATTTAGAATTACCGCGTCAGCGGGAACGTTATCCTGGTTTTCCAGAATTTCTCGGACGCGCGCACGCCGTTCAGAGGCTGCCCACCAATCGAGGTTACTACCAAGGGTTTCGCCCGTTGCTGTGAGTACGTCTTCGTTGAGACATCCTAATTCTCGCAGATGGAGCATGACTTCAGGCACGCCGCCCGCAAGGAAGACTCGGACTGTTGGATGACCGACCGGTCCATTTGGTAGGACATCAACAAGCCGCGGGACGCTCTGATTCACCTCAGTCCAATCATCTATCGTCGGACGTTGGAGTCCTGCGGCATGTGCAATCGCGGGGATATGCAACAAGAGGTTTGTTGACCCGCCAAACGCGGCATGCACGACCATGGCGTTCCGAATCGCCGCTGGTGTAACGATATCGTTCATCGTCAACCCCTTTGCAGCCAGATTCACGACAGCGCGTGCAGAACGGAGTCCCATATCCGACCAGATATTCTGACCAGACGGCGCTAATGCCGTATGCGTCAGGCTCATTCCCAACGCTTCACCGACGACCTGAGAAGTCGCTGCAGTTCCGAGGAATTGACAGCCACCGCCCGGAGTTGCACAGGCACGGCATCCCATATCCGCTGCGTCTTGTAGGCTAATTTCACCGTGTGCGAAACGGGCACCGATTGTCTGGATTTTCCCAGCATCTTCGCCTGTCGTGGGCGGTAATGTCACACCCCCTGGAACGAGGACAGCGGGTAATTCTCGCATGGAGGCGAGTGCCATCATCATCGCAGGCAACCCTTTATCGCAGGTGGCAACACCGACAACACCTTTCCGTGTGGGTAGGGAGCGGATGAGTCTGCGGAAGATCTGTGCCGCATCGTTGCGATAGGCAAGACTGTCCATCATTCCGACGGTGCCTTGCGTGCGTCCATCGCACGGATCGGAGCAGTAGCCTGCAAACGGAATCGCTGCAAGTGCTTTAAGTTCACGAGCGACCGCCTGCATGAGAAGCCCGACTTCCCAATGTCCGGTGTGATATCCAAGCGCGATCGGACTGCCGTCAGGCGCACGGATACCGCCCTGTGTGCTGAGAATCAGGAATTCCTCGCGTCGCAGCTCCGTCGGTGCCCAACCCATGGCAGCGTTGTGGGTCAAGCCGAATACGTCGCCACTCGGTCGATTGAGGAGCATCTCTTCCGTGAGCGGCAGACTGCCTTCGGGACCGGCGGCATGCG
>VXXH01000841.1 GCA_009835515.1 Candidatus Poribacteria bacterium | reverse complement strand
ATATTATCTACACATAGAATTTGAATAAGTAGCAAGTCGTCAATATCATAAGGGGAAAATAATTGATTTAAGTTTTAGCACCAGCGCGGGCAACGGCGGTTGGAGCCTTGCCGAATGTACAGCGTGGGCAAAAGAAAACGGATTTGATGCAATCCGTCCGAACGCCACTGGCACTTTTGAACCGAGTGCCATTATACAATCCGGTGGCGAAGCAGTCAAGGAAATTTTAGATGCCACCGGTATCTACCTCGCCGCCTTGACCTCTCACTGTAACCTTCTCGACGACGATGTAGAAAATCGGGAGAGTGCCCGTGACACACTGATGCTGGCAATCGAAGCGACACATATCCTTGGTGCCCCAGTGGTAGTGACGTATGCGGGAAGTCCCGTCAGTTGGCACTTTTACGGGCAATTCTCTTCGGAGCCGGGGAACCCGGGTGACAGGTCAGTTGAACTCGTCGGACGGTTCAAGGAGATGTGGACACCTGTCGTCCGCTTTGCCGAAGAAAAAGGCGTGCAGCTTGCGTTGGATTGTGCCGTACGGATGGGCAACATCGCCTGTAATCCTGAAATGTGGGAACGTATCCTTGATGCGATTCCATCAGATTCGCTGGGGCTGTCCTGTGACCCGTCACATTGGTTATGGATGGGGATTTTACCGGCTGAGGATGCGATCCGTATGTTTGACGGTAAGTGGTATTATGCCGACGTAAAAGATTGCGAAATTAGTCCGCGCATGAAGTTCCGGCAAGGGATTATCGGGAACTGGTGGTGGCAATATCGTGTCCCCGGACGCGGGCAACTGAATTGGGGGACGATCACCGGTGCGCTGCAAGAATCCGGCTATGATTATGTGTTATGTGTCGAAAATGAGGATCGAGGAGCACCAGGATTAGAGGGTTTCGCGCTCGGTGGTAGGTATCTTCGGCAATTTCTTTAATAGTTATCGGTTTTCAGTTTGAAATTGATTGGGATTTGTGTTAATCTACAAGTGTATCTATTCCGCATGAAATGACGACGCAAAAAAATGGAAAAGCAGTTACAACCGAAATCACACAGAATAGCGATTCTTGCCGAAGGCTCGTTTGGTGTCCTTGAGTCGAAGACCGCTACGGTCCTCGTGCGCTATCTCCCGGACAATGTTGTCGCAGTTATTGATAGTGCCAATGCAGGACGAGATGTTAGTGAGGTTATTGAGATTGGGGAAGGGATTCCGATTGTCCGTGATCTCGCTGAGGCGATGCGATTCAATCCGACGATGCTCGCCATCGGCATTGCCCCGCCCGGCGGTGAGTTACCGCATCCTTGGCGCGCGATCCTCCACGAAGCGATACATAACCGCTTACACATCATGAGTGGTTTGCATCAATTCCTAAGTGAGGACGCAGAATTGTCCGAGCTGGCAACAGCAAACGATGTAGTTCTATGGGATGCACGAAAACCGCCTGCCGATTTACCTGTCGCAACGTGCAAAGCCGATGAAGTTGATGCCACGGTTATCCTCACAGTGGGTTCAGATTGTCGTGTCGGGAAGATGCTCTCTGGAATAGAGGTGACGCGTGCTGCGCGGGAACGTGGTGTGAATGCCGAATTTTGTCCGACGGGACAGAATGGGATCATGGTCTGGGGTTGGGGGATTGCGATCGATGCTGTCGTCTCTGATTTTACTGCTGGTGCAGCGGAGGAGATTGTGCTGGAGGGTGCGAAAAATCACGAGCTGCTTATCGTTGAAGGGCAAGGCTCGTTGGTGCACCCTGGGTACTCAGGTGTAACATTAAGTCTACTCCACGGCAGCCTACCGGATGCGATGATCTTCTGTCATCAACCCTCGCGCGATACCGTTGCGCGGTACACGGTGCCGTTACCATCACTTACTGAGATGATTGCGCACTATGAGACGTTGGCTGCACCGATAAAACCTGCCAAAGTGATTGGATTGGCGTTGAACTGCTTTGATCTTTCTGAGAATGAAGCACAAGCGGCGATAAAAGCAGCAGAGGCAGAAACAGGATTGCCAGCAACAGATGTCGTGCGGTTCGGGGCAGATAAACTGGTTGACGCTGTTCAGAAGGTGCATGCTGAAGATAGCAAAAAGGAGATGTAAATCCTATGACTGATGAAGAAAAATTTCGATTTGACTTGAGCGGATTTCTCGTGCGTCCTGCGATCCTTGAACGTGATGAAGTGAACGCAATCGTCGATCAGATCGAGAGGATACACCATAATCCTGAATCCTTACCACCTGAACAACGTGCTGTGCCGGGGGGGCCTGCGAGTGTCCTAATTGATCATCCAAAGGTGCTTGATGTCCTACACGAGATCATTGGCCCTGATGTTCGGTTAGAGAACTGTTCCTCTGTCTGGCGAGAAAAAGGGCAGGAACATGGTGGACTTCACGGTGGTGGACCGCAACAAGGGGACCCAATTTTCGGGTACCGTGTCAATAATGGACGGATTCACGCGGGGATGGTGCGTGTCGTCTTTGAATTGACAGATGTCTCCAAAAACGATGGCGCGACACACTTTATCGCGGGCAGTCACAAGTCTAACTTCCCGATGCACGCTGAACACATGTCGTTAGAGGCAGGGAAACGGAGTCCGTTTCTGATGTCATACGAATGTCCGGCTGGCAGTGCGATTTTCTTTACGGAAAACTTGTGTCATGCGGGTCCCGTCTGGCAACGGGAGGCACCGCGCGTGGCAGTCCTCAACGCTTACGCGCATCTCGCGACGCATTGGCATCGGTTGAAGACTCCGCCCGAAGTACTCGCCGCCTTACCGCGTGAAAAGCAGGCATACTTCCGTGAACCGTGGGTTGCCGACTTCCGAACGAGTCCAGCAACAATTAACACCATTGAGCGGTTTCTTGACAACGACGAACCGCCTGTTAATACCGATACTAAGCCGTGATTTTAGATGGCGAGGTTGAAAACCTCGCCGCAAACAAAGAGCGAAAATAGCATTACGGTACAACTGGTGATATTTCTGCGCCTTCATCATCCGATGCCGTTGCTTGAATCTCAGTCTCTGGTACCGTTGGAACAGTAATCTCACCAGCAATAATGCTCGCCTTCAATGCTTCGACCTTTGCTAAGATGTCATCAGAGATCAAATCCCTATTGCCATCAGTGAGCAGATAGCCGACATTGTCTTCAGCAAGACCGAGAGATTGGACACCTGCCATCAGATTCCCAGCTGCGAATTCTTGGATAATCTTATACGCGGACTCGTCGATTCCGACGCGTAGCCCTGTTAGGATTATGCCCGGTGCGACATCGGTGATATCAATGTAGTTCCATATCACATACCTGTCATCCGCGAGTTTCGCGGCTTCAACGGCACCGAATCCCGATTGGTCAGCCATCGTGTAAATAACATCTACACCACTATCGTATTGAGCAGATGCAATTTCCTGCCCTTTGGCTGGATCGTAGAAACCGTGTTGATCATCAGCGACATAAGCTCTGACAATCTCAGCGTTTGGATTGACTGCTTTGACACCAGCGAGGTAACCGGCTTCAAATTCGTGCAGTAACGGAACATCCGCGCCCCCGAGGTAACCGACTTTTCCTGTCTTCGATTTTAATCCGGCAATCGCGCCGACGAGAAATGTCCCTTCGTTGACTCGACGGGTGAAAGAAACGACATTCGGCAGATCCACTGCAGCGTCAAAAATGACAAACATAACGTCCGGGAATTCCGGTGCTACGCGTGAAACTGGGTCTGCCATTTGATAACCGGAAGTGATAACGAGCCCTGAGTTTCCAGCAGCGGCTTGCAACTGCATATCCCATGTCTCGAAATTGCTCTCCATTTCGGTTATCTCAACGCTAAGCTCCGCTTTGGCTTTCTGGACACCGTTATAGAGAACATCGCAGTAAGAGGAATCGCCAAGGCAGTCCCCCGGATAGACGACACTCACCCGAATTGGGGCAGCCTCCATCGCGTCTTGTGGTTCAGAGACGATCATATCCTGAACCCGATCACAGCCAGAGATATAGATTAATAAGAGTCCGAAGACCAAAAAACTTGCATTTTTCAATACGTTCAAATAATTCATTCTTCTCCTATACAGTAGAAAGCACACACCGTGCGCTATTAGATAATTCAAAGGTAAGACTTACGCAACACATTAGAATTTCTTTCACTAAATAGGCGTGCTTACTATGGGCGTAAGTCCAGGTAAAGTATTAGCACACCTAACAGAAACACATCAAAAATATTAACGGCACACCTCGTGTACCGTTACATATAC
>VXXH01000700.1 GCA_009835515.1 Candidatus Poribacteria bacterium | reverse complement strand
ACTACACTGCTTGTCATTTTTTCTAAATCATCTTTAGGAAATAGGTGCAAACCTGTTTGAGAATGTTCAATCAGGTTTGTTGTGAGATTGTTAACGCTCTCCCAATTTGACACAGCAACATCAGGTTTGAGAATACTGTTGTGGAAAAATATCGGTCAGAAGGATGGAAAATATCGGTTAGAAGGTTTGCCTAAAGTAGACGTTATTTTCATCTGACTTTACGAAATGTTCTTTGCTGACTGCCGGCTGCTGATAACTGAATGCCTTTGTCAAACATACCACTGTGCTTGTGCTCTAAAAAACTGTGCATAGAGTCCATCATTTGCCAATAAGGTCTCATGATCCCCATCTTCAACAATTGTGCCGTTATCAAGGACAAGGATGCGGTCACAGGTGCGGACTGAAGATAAACGATGCGAAATTATAAGTGATGTGCGTCCGCTACTTCGTTGAATAAAGCGTTCATAGATCGCTTGTTCGGCTAAAGGGTCCAGTGCCGCAGTCGGTTCGTCAAGGACGACGAGCCATGGTGTTTCCCGCATAAAACCCCTTGCGGTTGCGATGCGTTGCCACTCACCGCCGGATAGATCGCGTCCCCCGAAAGTGGGTCCTAACACAGTTTCATAACCCGCATTGAGTCCGTCAATAACCGAAGCTGCCCCACCGGCAGTCGATGCCACTTCCATGCGTTCCGGATGTTCAAGATCGCCAAAGATAATATTCTCGCGTGCGGTAAGGTGATAGCACGTGAAATCTTGAAACACTGCACTACAATGTGTTAGCCACTGCTGACGTGCTTCTTCGTTTAATGGTATATCTCCGACGCGAATTAAACCCGTTTGTGGTCGATAGAGTCCAAGCAGCAGGCGTGCCAATGTGGATTTGCCCGCCCCATTGGATCCAACAAGTGCGACCCGTTCCCCTTTATTCAATGTTAGGTTCACCTGACGAAGTACGGGTTCTTGCGCATTTGGATAAAAGAACGAAACATTTTCTACTTGTAGATGTGAAGGTTCTTGTGAGGCTGTCAGATTCGGTGCTTTCTGAGGTGTTGAAGGGTCTTTAGCCACTTCTGCACTGTCACGATCCAAAAACGAGTATAAATCTCCTGACAAACGGCGCATCTCGTCCGCTATTAATAGAAAATACTCAGCGACTCCGTTCCAGATGCCATCTAAGTTAACGATAGCGACGGCAGCAGCGATATAGGTGCCGACTGTCAACCCACCACGAGAGACCTCCAGCAATAAAAGAATAAGCGAACAAGCGTACAACAAGGCGCGTGAGATACCAATTGCAAGATGCGCCCAAAACTTACGCCGTTCAATTGTCTGTTGTTCTTGTATAAGCTCTTTCCATAACTTCCGCCAACGTTCTATCCATGAGTCTTGTGCTTGGTATAACCGCACTTCCTTACCTGCACCGCGATCCGTCAGAATACCTTCTAACGCATCTCGTTCTCGCTGCTGTGGTGTCTGTTGGACATCAAGACTGTAAGCATCAACAGCGAAGCGTGAGCCACTCCACCAAGAGGCTATACCGGTTACCATAGGCAGCAATGCTAACAACGGATGGAGACCCCACAGCACGATACCCAGCGCAGTGACGCTGATTAATTGTTGAATGCTGTCAACGATCCACCAAACAATCTCTTCAAGTTCATCACCAGACATGGTGCGCGCTCGCGCTAACGCGTTTTGGAATTCTGGGGTCTGGAACTCGACTAACTCTATTGTATTAGATTTCCGTGCGATACCCTCACTAATCCAAATTTCGATATTTTCTCTCACATTGAGGCGTAACGGTTCTCGTAACTGGTCTGCAAGCGTACTATAGATTTGTAGACCGAGCAGACCGAGCAACCACGGGACAACCTGCTGCCACCAATCGGCATCGCCTATAGCCTCGGTGATTGCATTGACTAAACGTTCCGTCACGAAAAACTCGCCAGCAGGTAGAACGCCGAGGGATAGTGTGAGAAACATCATACCCGAAAGCGCGAGTGCACCGCTCCGCCAGACAATCGCAAAAGTACGGAAGTATGCGATGATACTTTCTTTCGCAGCCAATCCCCATGTCTTCCATTTTCCATTAGCGTTTTGCATTTTTTAATTATTCCTTGCGGTTCGGTCAAGTTGGATTGGTATTTGCTATCCCTCTTCGTAGAGCCGTTCTCCATTTCATTCCGAACTCGTTTTTTGGAATTATCCTGATTAATTATTCCTTGCGGTTCGGTCAAGACAGACAGTTTCTATTCTTCTGAGCAATTCCTATTGGTACCAGTGTGCTTGTGCTTGAAAAAATCTCGCGTAGAGTCCATCTCTGGCAAGTAATGCCTCATGTGTCCCGTCTTCAACAATACGTCCTGAATCCAATACCAAGATACGATCTGCGAGACGCGCCGATCCGATGCGGTGTGAAATCAGGAACGTCATCCGCCCCGCTGCAAGTTCAACAAAACGTTGATAGAGTTCGACTTCGGCTTGTGGATCTAACGCGGCCGTCGGCTCATCAAGGACAAGGATTTGCGGATTCCTAACTAAAGCCCGCGCGAGTGCGACTTTTTGCCATTCGCCACCAGATAACTCGGCACCTTCACCTTCTTCACCGAGTGAAGGATCTAAAAATGTATCCAAGCCACGCGGAAGCGTCTGAAAACGCTCCTCAAGACCGACCGCATTGATGACGCGCCTAAGTGCGTCGTCGTCAATATGGAGGTTCGGGGGACCTGGCACCAATTCCTCACGGACAGGTCTGCGGAATCTCGCAAAATCTTGAAAAACGGCGGCACAGTTAAGTGCCATTTGTTCCGGGGCAATTGCAGCGATATTTTTCTTGTCATAGCGGATCGTTCCATCATCTGGCTTGTATAATCCGAGCAGTAGTTTGATAAGCGTTGATTTTCCGGCACCGTTAACACCCACAATACTAACGATTTCTCCGGGACGCACGTGAAAGTTTATGTCTTGTAACACGTCGTCAGTCGCACCCGGATATTGGAAGCGTAGATTCTGGACTTCTACGCCTTGCTGTAGGGGCTGCGGGAATGTCTCGGTTCCTGACTGCGTGCGCGCCATTTTTCCGCGTTCTAAGAGGAGATGCAAATCGCGAAGCAAGGGTACGTCTTCAAGTATATTTTGTATGAGTCTGAGCAATCCCTCCATATCTCCTTGGAAGAACGCAGCGATGCCGGTAAGAACCACATAATCCCCAAGCGTGAGATTACCGTCCACAATACGCGCAGCGAGTATACCAATCGCGACTGCGTACGCGATCATTTCAGCGATAGTTGTACCGATGGAGGCTCTCGCTTCCGTCCATATTTTTCCAAGCGATTCTTCCTTCCATTTTTCGTGGTTCGTTCGCCAGCGTCCGAAAAGCAGATTGAAAAGACCATAGAGCCGCACCTCCTGTCCAGAGGCAGTGCCGAGCAATAAACTCAGCATATAATCCATCATACGCCGTACAGGTGTCGCTGCGTAATCGTGGCTGTATCTTCTTTCGGCTGCCCTAATTTTAATCCAAGCGGAGGGTAGCGCGGGTAGCACCACTACGAGTACCAGCAGCGGATCCGCTACCCATAGGATGACCCCGTATCCTACTAACGTTACGCAGAGCTGCCCGATCTCTGTTAGGAAGCGCAGCAGGTTGGTGAGCCGATGCCCCAGTGCTTGTCGCGCCCGTTGTATCAAATCGTACGTCTGTGGCTGATCAAAAACAGCAAAGTCGATATGCGTTGTCGCCTCAAGTAAGGCGCCCTGCTGGTGGAGTCCGATAAGATTGTTCATCTTCCATCGTAGGTAGCCATCACAGGTCCCTGCAATATTTCTCAGCATTGCCAAAAACACGAGTGCTGCCACCCACGGTGCTGCGGTTTCTAAACTTAAATCCGCTTCCTCATCGAGAAAAGCAGCGATGAGATTCACCAGTTCCTTGCTTGCCCAAAGAATCCCTATAGGGATACACCCGTGTGCGAGCGTCAAAAGTGCTTGCGCAATTGCACCGAATCGACTCGCATGCCAAGCGACAAAGAAAAAACGACGAAGCGTCTTTATCGCGGATGGACGCGATTCTGATGTTGTGTTGGGGGAATGTGTTGTGTTGGTATCCATTTTTTTCTCCAATAAAATAACCTACAGGATTCATTTAATCCGAAGGCTTTGAAAAAAATCAATTAAAATTGAAAAAAACAGAATAAATTATATGGACCGCCATGAAGTTTAAGTATTTAAATCGGTAATCCTGATTTCCCAAGGC